>JAFZPL010000125.1 GCA_017550355.1 Oscillospiraceae bacterium
GGCCGCAGCGGACACATCGGGCGACGATTTTGAGGTGCTCGAATTTGCGCCCTGCAGCGGAGAAGACGATGTGATGGAGTTTTCACCGGTGAACGGTGCGGAACAGGCTGGCAAGACGCTCGATGCCGCATCGCTGGAGCAAGCCGGCATCGCGGTGCAGAACGGGCTGCAATACTGCGGCGGCGACGAGGCGTTCTATGCGGAGATGCTGGCAGACTATGCCGGCTCCTGCGAAAAGCGCCTTGCAGAGCTCCATGCGGCAAAGCAGGCGGGCGATATCAAGCAGTATCAGATCCTTGTGCATGCGCTGAAAAGCATCTCCAAGACCGTCGGCGCGGACGATGTTTCCGCACTCGCACTCTCGCTGGAGCAGGCTGCGAAAAATGACGATGCGGACTATATCGGCAGCCGCCATGAAGCGCTCTCGGCGCTGTTCCGCAGCAAAGCCGCAGCGCTGAAACAGATCCTGAACAAATAAAAAGAGGTATCTCCGATGGATTCGAAATGGGGCTTTGCCCCAAACCCCACTTAAGGGACACTGTCCCTTAAGAATCCCATTTACTGAGAATTACGTATTATCTAACAATTCAAACAGATGGGAGTCCGGAGGGATCGTATTTTTCCGGCATGGGGACACTCTTTGATACTTTATCAACAGACGAACAGCCGTCTTCGGAATGAAGACGGCTGTTTCCTGTGTGCGGCCGGAAAGCACTTGCATTTCATACCGAAAAATGCTATAATAAAAAGGATTCTGAAAAATGGAGTGTTGAAAATGAGTATTCTGAATGTCGAACATGTCACGCACGGTTTCGGTGCAAGACAGATCCTGAACGATGCCTCCTTCCGGCTGCTCAAGGGCGAGCATGTCGGTCTGGTCGGCGCAAACGGCGAGGGCAAATCCACGTTTCTCAATATCATCACCGGCAAGCTCATGCCGGATGAGGGAAAGGTCGAATGGTGCCGGCATATCACCACGGGCTATCTCGATCAGTTCAGCACGCTCGAAAAGGGCAAGACGATCCGGAATGTGCTGGAGGATGCGTTCCGCCATCTCTCGGAGCTGGAAGCGGAAATGATCGGGATGTACGACAAAATGGGCGACTGCTCGGAGGAGGAAGCCGCCGCGCTCATGGAGGATGTCGGCGAGATCCAGAGCATTCTCGATTACAGCGGCTATTATACGATCGACGCGAAGATCTCCGAATATGCAAACGGACTCGGACTCAATGAGATCGGACTCGACCGGGATGTTTCGGAGCTCTCCGGCGGACAGCGTGCAAAGGTGCTGCTGGCAAAGGTGCTGCTCGAAAATCCGATGATCCTGATCCTCGATGAGCCGACGAATTTCCTGGACGAAAACCATATCGCGTGGCTGACCGGATTTTTGCAGAATTACGAGAACGCGTTCATCCTTGTTTCGCACGATATCCCGTTCCTGAACAGCGTGATCAATGTGGTCTACCATGTCGAAAATGCCGTGATGACGCGCTATACCGGAGACTATGACAATTTCGTGCGCATGTATGAGCTGAAGAAGCGGCAGACGGAGCAGGCTTTTGAAAAGCAGCAGAAGGAGATCGCGGAGCTGGAGACATTCATTGCAAAGAACAAGGCGCGTGTCGCAACGACCAATATGGCAAAGTCGCGCCAGAAGAAGCTCGACAAGATGGAGAAGATCACGCTGACACGCGAAAAGCCGAAGCCCGTTTTCGTGTTCCGGAAATCCAGAACGCCCGGCAGGATCGTCATTGACTGCAAAGACCTCGTGCTCGGATACGATGCGCCGCTGACAAAGCCCGTTTCGGTGCAGGTGGAACAGGGGCAGAAAATCGCGATCCGCGGCGTCAACGGCATCGGCAAATCCACACTGCTGAAAACCATGCTCAAGCTGATTCCGCCGTTTGCCGGAACCGTGGAGCACGATCAGTTCGTAGAAGCCGGTTACTTTGAACAGGAGGCGGAATCCGGCGCGGAAACGCCGCTGCAGGTGATCTGGGATGCATTCCCCGCCATGACAAACGCGGAGGTGCGCGGCGCACTGGCACAGTGCGGACTCACGACAGAGCAGATCTCCTCGCAGATGAAGGTGCTGTCCGGCGGCGAAAACGCTAAGGTGCGGCTGTGCAGGATCATGCTGCATGAGATCAATCTGCTTGTGCTCGATGAACCGACGAACCATCTCGATCAGGACGCAAAGGATGCGCTGAAAAAAGCACTGCAGGACTACAAGGGCACGGTGCTCATCGTGAGCCACGAGCCGGAATTCTATATGGATGTTGCGGATATTGTCTGGAATGTCGAGGAGTGGTCCACGAAGATCATCTGATAAAAACGCGGAAAGGGGATGCGTGAAATGAAGCTGCAAAAGCATGTTCTGCAATGGCATATCACCCACCGCTGCAATCTGCACTGTACCCATTGCTATCAGGAGGACCGCGCAGCCGCACTCCCCTTTTCCGCACTCAAAGCCCTGTTCGGGCAGTATCTCGATTTCTGCGCGGCAATGCAGTTCCGGGGACATATCAATCTGACCGGCGGCGAACCGCTGCTCTCCGAACATCTCTTTCCGCTGCTGGATCTGCTGGAAGCATCCCGCACTACGTTCGGCATTCTCTCCAACGGCACATGCATCAGCGATGAGACCGCCGGAAGGCTCGCGGGATATGAATGCCTGCGGTTCGTGCAGGTCAGCATCGACGGCACACGCGAAACACATGACAGCGTCCGCGGCGCAGGCAACTTTGACCGTGCCTGCGAGGGACTCCGTTCCCTGCGGCGTGCCGGGATCCAGACGATGGCGGCATTCACCTGTCATCAGCGGAATTATCAGGAGCTCAAGGATGTGATCCGGCTTATGCGGCGCCGGAAGGTCGCCCGGTTCTGGGCAGACCGGCTCGTGCCGATCGGCGGGAGCAAGGAGGATATCCTGACGAATGAACAGTTCCGCGCTGTGCTGGATATCCTGAAAAGAGAGCACGGCAGGCGGCATCTGTTTTCGCATACGGATGTGCATCTGAACCGCGCCATGCAGTTTCAGACAGGCGGAGACTGCATCTATCACTGTGCCGCGGGGACAACGCTGCTGACCTTGCTCGCGGACGGCACTTTGCTCCCCTGCCGCCGTCTGCCGATCCCGGTCGGGAACTGTCTGGAGCAGGATATGCTGACGCTGTACCGGAACAGCCCGCTGATCGCAGAGCTGAGGAAGGAAACGATCCCCGAAGCATGTACGGCATGTCCGCGGGCGCATCTTTGCAGAGGCGGCGCAAAATGCCTGACCTATGCCGTGACCGGAAAACTCTGCGAAAGAGATCTCAACTGCTGGTACCGTTTCTGAGCCGGATCTCTTGACAAATGCATCAATATATATTACAATACAAACAGGAACCCGATGCTTTTTCAACAGAAGGGAGTGTATCATGAAAACAAATAAAGCCTGTCTTCCCGTGTTCTGCTGCGCGGCGCTGCTGACAGCGTTCTCCATGGCGCCGATGCATGCCTATGCAGATACCCAGAGCTACCGCACCGATTCCGCCGATTTCGAAATCAGCTTCAATCAGGCAGGCGATGCGACAATCACCGAACGATGGACCGTCACCTATACCGCCGGCAGCTTCACGCGTTTCTATAAGGATATTTTCAATCCCGGCAATCAGCTGGAATACATGCCGAAGATCAATGTGCTCAGCTGCCATATCAACGGAACCGACGCAGCGGCGACCAATTCCGTCGACCGCGTGGACTACAACTATTTCTTTGAGCACAGCGATCCGCAGATGTATACGATCCACTGGTTCAAGGCGGCGCGGAACGAGACCGTGCAGTATGATATTACGTATGAGGTGCCGAACGCGGTCAAGCTGAACGAGAAAAACGAGGCGGAATACTGCTACCGGCTGATCGGTCTGTATTTCCCGAAAACCGTCGGTGAGGTGCATACAAAGATCCATCTGCCGGACATCGATTCCGTGATTCAGGCGATGCTGGGGAACAGCGCATTCACGCAGGACGGCAACACCCTTTGCTTAACGGAGAATAATGTGACCGGCGTCTATAAGCTGCTTCTCCGGATGGATGCGTCAGATTTCGGCGCACTGCGGCGCGTTGTCACGGTGAACGTGCCGGAGGGATTTACCGAGGAGGAGCCAGCCTCCCGCAGCAGTTCTGCGTCCAATGCATCGGAAGAGGAGATCGAGCAGACACAAAAGACGATTGCGTATTCTGTTTTTGGGGTATTAGGCATTGTCATCCTGTTCATGGTGATCGCTGCCGCCGCCAATTCCGCAGCAAAGCGCAAGGCAAAGCGGATGATCGCGGAAGATCCGAGATGCTTTGAACAGGCGGCAGAACGGATCCAGAACAGCGGAATGCCGTATGCGTGGCACTGTCTCTACGCCGTGACCAAGGTATTCACCGCCGGATATACGACGCTGTATACATTCTACGCGGAGATCATCGACCTTTGCCGCAAGGGATATCTGACCATGACTGCGGACGGCATCCGGTTCAACGCAGTTGACGACAGCATTGCGTGGGACGGTGTGCAGCGCGATCTCGACCGGCAGTTTCTGCAGATGATGACGCAGCATTTTCCGCTGGAAAACAGCCAGTACGGAACGATCATTCCGTTCAGCAGAATGAAGGAGATCCTGGGAGGCAAGGAGAAGAAGGACAAGACGCTCTACTCCGATCTGTGCAGCTGGGCGTCCGCATACGGAAAGGCGGTTCCGAACAGTCCGCTCTATCAGCAGCTTTCGCAGAGCGGCGCACTCACGGCGCTGAAGCCCGATTTTGAGCTGTGGCGGAAATATGCGAAGTATCTGGATCTGAAGCTCGACGTCATGAGCGTGTTCGCACTGCTGGAGCGCACCGGAGACGTCAACGCTTACACGATGATGCAGATGATGCAGGATGTTCTGCAGCACAGAACGAAATCTTCCTACACCGGAAACGACAGCTATTATTTCATCTATTTCGTGGATCAGAATTATATTTCGAGCAGCAATGCCGCAAGCAGTTCCAGCAGCGGCTCGAGCTGTTCCAGCTGCTCAAGCTGTTCCAGCTGCAGCGGATGCGGCGGCGGCGGCGCAGACTGACCGAAAAATGAATACAAATCCCCCGCCGTCTGTGCTTGCAGACGGCGGGGTTCTATCATATTCAGAGATGCAATGCCAATGGTTCATTAGAATCTGTGATCCAATCTTGCTTTCCGTTACTCGGCGTTCTTTTCACTACTGCGCTGGCTGCTGACGGAGAAGAAAACTCATAATCCTGCGTAAATACATTATTTTCAATAACCCCTTGATTCACAAGGCTTTCATACAGCGCAGCATAATTAATAGTATGAAATGAACTGGATTCTTTATCTGAGACAGCCGAGCCCTTTAATACAGTAAAGCCATTTTGGCTAATAAACATTTTTGCATTGGCGCCGTTTTTGTTTTTGCAATAAAAATAGGTGGTCTGCATAGTGGTTTGCGGCATTGGAACCAGAACATAATAATTCATCGCCAAAAGAATTACTTTCATGTTCTCGATGAATTCATCCATTTCATTTTCTTTTGATTTCTTCAGCTTTTGAGATGTATTGGTATTCTTTGTCCATATACCGTATCTCTGACAGTCATTTGCAATCGCGCAAAGTTTATTTTCCAGATAGAGCGTTGTTGATTTGTCCAGATTCACACCAACAAATATCACAGCACAATTCCAGTAAAATTTCTCTTTGTCAGAAGCATAATCATGTAAATGCTGCTTTAATCGTGTAAGAACCTGTGTAGATTCTCCAATATACACATATTCCTTGCCGTTATCCTCTTTGCCGAACAGGAAATACACACCGGAGCCTGAAATATCAATATCAATCTGATCTGCCGAAAAAGACGGAATATCATTTCTTAAAATTTTAACCGCACCGCCGTTCCAATTTGAAAGCGTAGCAGTAACCAAACCGTCATTAATCCCGTTAACAAAAAACAATTCAACCGTTTTTCCGTACATAACTCCGAATGCTCCTTTCGCTTACTAATAATATCAAAGCAGGATCCACACGCCGAGATAACCGTCTTCATTCCGGTCGGCCTTGTACGTCCATTCCGTATCACCCTCGCGGAATGTCGCCTCATAGTGATCCTTGCCCGGCGTCGCAAAGCAAAGCGGCGTTCCGGCAGGTGAAACCGGCGTATGCTCGCTTTCCTGCGCAAGATGGATGTTGCCGCCGGTGACGACAAAACGGGAATTTTCATTGCCCAGCAGCAGAATCTCCACCGCGAGCAGACTGCCGTCAAGTTCGCCGCTTTCCACCCGCGTTTCACAGCTGCCCTGCAGACTGCCGAAGCCGGATACACGGTAGCCTTCGCCGTACAGCCGGACTTTGGAATCGCGGAAGCAGATATCCGCCGTGCCGTCAAAGGAGCCGAACACCGTGCCTCTGTCGCAGTGCATATCGCTCACGACCGTACTGCCCGACAGCACAGCCTCCGCAGAACCGTACATCGTTCCCAGTCCCGCGAGCAGTTCGCAGGCGGAGGAAAGCCGGAGAGTGCTGTGTTCTGCACAGATCTTCGCTTCGCCGGAATGGCTGCCGATCAGCAGAACTTCGTTGCCGTCGCCGTGCACTTTCATATCGGCGTTCCGGACGGAGATATCCGCCGCGCCGGCATAAGAGCCGACGCAGACCACGCTGACGCCGTTTCCGACGATATCCAGTGTGCCGCCGTTCACGCGGATGCCCTCGCCGGCACTCCATCCGCCGCCCAGACACAGAATCTTTTCGCCGGATGCGCGGATCGAGACCGTGCCTGCGGATTCCAGACAGATCGTGCCGTAGGGATCGTTATAGCGGGAACCGATGCCGACGGCATAGCTCCGGATATTGTTGATCCGCAGATCGCCGTCGCCCAGAACGGTCAGCTTGGCGGATGCCGGCACCAGAATGCCCTCCTTGTCAAGGATATTCTCCCCGCTCAGGATCAGTTCCAGACGGCTCATATCGCCCAGACGGATCGTCGGTTCTGCGATGCCCTTGATATGGATGTTGTTCAGCGTCAGGGCGACCTTTGCGCCGTCTGCGATGTAGACCGTGAAATCAATGCTGTGGGAGGCATCGCCGTTGAGGACATAGCTGCCC
>JAFZPL010000126.1 GCA_017550355.1 Oscillospiraceae bacterium
CATTTTCACTCCGTATACGACGCGATCATCAGTCCGTCGAGCGTATATTGCACCTTTCCGTCCGCAGAACGCGGAAAATGAAACAGGATATCATGAATGAACGGTGCTCCTGTTTTTTCGTCCCGCTTCTCCGTCATAAACTTCACGGCGAAGTCGAGCACGTTCCCGCTGATGACCTGCACACCGTCGCAGACCGTGAGGATATCCGGCCGCAGCTCATTGAGATGCAGAACCAGCCCGTCCTCCAGCAGCTTGTTCGCCGCCCGTTCCAGGATATTGCCCAGATTCTCCAGGATGAACGCCGCCGTGCTCCGGTTCCGGATGCCCTCCGCATTTGCCGAGGATTCCGGCGTATAGCGTCCCATGACCGTGAGCGTCATCGTGTCGATGCCCGGAGAGCTCAGCCGCAGCACGCCGCTCTGATAGACTCTGCCGTCCTCGGTCTCGCCCGGCGCAAACTGATCCAGTACTTCAAATGCCTTATTCATGCGGCGCTCCTCACACTGTCAGTTCCACGTCTGCCGCAGAATCTGCATCATTCAGGATCGGCTTGACATACTCCGCGAGGAATTCCTCGACCTGCTGGACACTTCTGCCGATGTAATTTGCCGGATCGAGGTGCGCGTTCAGCTCATCCGCATTCACGCCGAAGATCGGATCGTTCACAATGCGTTCGCAGAGATCGTTCGGCTTGCCGAATTCCTTGACCTGCTTGCCTGCCTCCATCGAGTGGATGCGGATATGCTCGTGAAGCTCCTGACGGTCGCCGCCCTTTGCCGCAGCATCCATGATGACGTTCTCGGTTGCCATGAACGGCAGTTCGTTCATCACGCGCTGACGGATGACTTCCGGATACACCACCATATTGTTCGTGACATTCATCATGATATTGAGGATCGCGTCTGCCGCAAGGAAGCCCTCTGCAACGGCGATTCTCTTGTTCGCAGAGTCGTCGAGCGTGCGCTCAAACCACTGCGTACCCGCTGTGAATGCCGGATTCAGCGTGTCAGTCATGAGATAACGCGCCAGCGCGGTGATTCTCTCGCAGCGCATCGGGTTGCGCTTGTATGCCATTGCCGAGGAACCAATCTGTCCCTTCTCAAACGGCTCTTCCATCTCCTTGAAGGACTGCAGCAGACGCATATCGTTTGCAAACTTCATCGCGCTCTGTGCAATGCCGGAGAGGACATTCAGCACCTGTGCATCCACCTTGCGGGAGTAGGTCTGACCGGAGACCGGAACGATCGCATCCTTTGCAAAGCCCATCTCCACGGCGATCTTCTGTTCCATTTCACGGATCTTTGCGCCGTCGCCCTTGAACAGCTCCATGAAAGAAGCCTGTGTGCCGGTCGTACCCTTGCTGCCCAGCAGCTTCATTCTGCCATACTGGAAATCCAGCTCCTCGATATCCATGAGCAGCTCGTTCATCCAGAGTGTTGCACGCTTGCCGACGGTCGTCAGCTGTGCCGGCTGGCAGTGTGTATATGCAAGACACGGCTGTGCCTTCCACTTTTCCGCGAATTTCGCCAGATTGCCGAGCGTGGCGATCAGCTTTGTGCGGACAAGCTGGAGTGCATCGCGCATGATGATGATATCGGTGTTGTCACCGACATAGCAGGAGGTCGCACCCAGATGGATGATGCCCTTTGCGTTCGGACAGGCAAGGCCATAGGCGTAGACATGGCTCATGACGTCATGGCGGCACTCACGCTCACGCTTTTCCGCTGCATCATAGTCAATATCGTAGATATGCGCTTCCAGCTCCGCGACCTGCTCGGCGGTCACATTCAGACCGAGCTCATGCTCGGCTCTTGCCAGTGCCACCCACAGTCTGCGCCATGTGGTGAATTTCTTGTCCGCAGAAAAGAGATACTGCATCTCCTTGCTTGCGTACCGCGTGCAAAACGGGGATTCGTAGCTGCTGATGTTTTTGCTCATTGTTTTTTCTCCTTATTTGGTATTTGGATTCAGTGCGACTGCCACACCGTCGCCGTTGTCGGCTTCCTGTGCCAGGATCGTCTCGGTTTCAAGATCGCAAAGCGTCGCACAGTTGCATTCATAACACATATTCGTGTAGAATTCGACTGCCTGTTCAAAGCTGTCAAACTGCTTTTTGCCGGCTTTTCCGCCCGCATAGCAGACCATATATTTTGCCATGCTGAAAATCTCCCTTTCCACAATGTTGAATGTGTTTCAACAGAAATCTGTCAGAATCACTGCAGCACCTGTTCCGCACACCCCTTCGGGCATCTGATAAAGAATTTATCAAATTTATCGCGGGTGTTGCTGAACTGTCTCGGCGACATCATGAATCCGCCGTACTGCTCATGAGAAAACTGCAGGTTCTCCGCCCAGATCTGATAGAGCCAGACTGCAAAATCCGTCCGCTCCATATGATCCGGCAGATATTTCAGCCGCCGCGACTCCAGCTCAATCTGCTGTGCGCCTGCTCTGCGGATCTCGCTGCAGACGTCGAACATGAAGGTACTGACCGGCAGAAAACTAACCAGCGGGCCCTCCATCCGCAGAACGCTCTGTGCGCCTTTGGCGGTCAGCGTCATTTTGCAGATCCCGCCGTATTTTTCCATGATCGGCGCGATATCCGCCGTCTCAAATTTCACTTTCAGGTAAAAGGAATCAGATCCCATCATTCACAATCTCCCAATCATTATTTTTTTCTATGCATATTTCGCGCGCTTCCTGCACGCAGACTGTCACGATATGCGAATCGTCACGTATCATCTGAATAAATCTCAAGTTTTCTTCTCTTTGTGCTGTCATCTGCAAATGCGGCTCAAGCCGAAACCCTACCGTTTCCAGCGGAATGCGGATCCCTTCGCCGCTCCATTTGCCGTATGCTTCTTTTAATGTCCAAATCCGCGTAAATGCGCGGTTTTTGTCATTCTGTGCCAGAATATAGGCGGATTCCTCCGGCGTACATATCCGCGGCAGCAGGTTTTCCCGCATTTTCCGCATGATCTCTGCATCCAGCCCGACCGGAATCCGGCTTACCGCGCAGACTGCCAGATCCGCACAGTGCGAAAGATTCATGCAGAGCGGGGTATCCGTCAGCTGCGGCTTTTCCAGTCCTGTCCGCGCCGCCTTCACATGCCGGATCCCGAAATCTCTGAACATTGCAGCGCCCAGCAGATCCCACGCCGTCAGATGCGAGAGCTTCGACCGGACTTTCCTGTCCGCCTCCGGAATCTCATCTGCATAGACGCGGAACAGCAGCTCCTGCGTCTCTTTCAGATATGCAGAGAGCAGCACCTCCATCATGAAAACAAAATCCTCGCCGCGCTGCAGCCGATGCGGTCACAGCCGGCATCCAGAAATGCCTCCATCTGTTCACGCGTGCGGATGCCGCCCGCCGCCTTGATTTTCACATTTTTCCCGATATGCGCCTTAAACAGCGCGATATCCGCAAGTTCTGCGCCTGCCGTACCGAATCCGGTGGAGGTCTTGATGTAGTCTGCGCCGCCCTCCGTCACCAGTCCGCACACGCGGATCTTTTCGTCTTCCGTCAGATAACAGGTCTCAACGATCACTTTGAGAATCTTTCCTGCGCATGCAGCGCGCACCGCTTTGATCTCCTCCAGCACGATCGCATCTTCGCCGTCCTTCAGCGCGGAGACATTGATCACCATGTCGATCTCGTCCGCACCGTTTTCCGCAGCGATCCTCGTCTCCGCTGCCTTTGCCTCCGCCGGCGTATAGCCGATCGGGAAGCCGATCACCGTACAGATATTGAGCGCGGGATATGTTTTCCGCGCCTTTGCCACAAAATAAGAAGGAATGCAGACCGATGCCGTGTGATACCGGAGTGCTTCTTCGCAGATCTGCGCGACCTGCTCCCACTTTGTATCCGGTTTCAGCACTGTATGGTCGATATGCGCGAGAATTTCGCTGTTTGTCATATTATTTTCCTCTATCATCATGATACAGCATGGTTCTTGCCGCACCTGTCACAAAGGTCACGACCGCAGCAAGCGCTGCTGTTCCCATGCTGAACAGCCACCAAAGCAGATACCGTATCTGCTCCTCCTGTTCTCTGTCTGCCTTCAGAAGCCGGCAGATGCCGAATTCCGCTGCAATGATAATGCATTTTTCCAGAAAATACGGGGAAAATGCAGCCACATATCCCCGCAGGTTTTCATATTGCGCCGTGAAGGTCTTTGTCTGATGAAACGACAGTGCGATGTCCGCAAACAGAGCAAGCAGAACCGCCGAAACATACATCCAGCCTTCTGCCGTACTCTGCCGGAACACCAGAAGCAGCGGCAGATGAAAAATCATCACCGCAAAGATCTCAAATTTCCGGAGCTTTGCCATTTTACGCGGCTTCCGGCTTGTTTCTCGTTTTGATCATGCCGACCAGCAGCATGACGGCCGCGGAACCTGCCATCGTCAGGAGGCAGGTCGTGCGGAATGCCGAAAAGATCAGCGCACCGCCAAGCAGCTCCATTTTGCCGTTCGCATAGTCCGTTGAGCAGTTATAGTACAGAATATAATCAAACACACCGATGAAGACCTTCTCCAGAGCATAGACGATATACGCCTTCATAAACTGTCTTGTGCTCTGATAATTGCCGCTGATCTGGATGACCGAAAGAATCAGATCCACAACAGACACCACACCGATCGCAATGAACAGCTGCACATATCCAAGATTCTCCATGTTGAAGATAAACATCATCACAGCATGAAACAATACGATCCCGATAATTGCGATTTTTTTGATGCTTTCCATCTTTTTCTCCTAAAGAATGTGATTTTATTCTGTTTTTCCGCCGTTTTCCCTGTCCTTCCGGAAGATCCTGTCCGCCGCAGCAAAAATGCAGAGGATCACGCCGTTGATCAGGAGACGTGCCGCATAGAGCGAGACGGTCTCCGTCAGCGGGGATACGCTGTCGAGCTCTGCGCCGAGCAGATTCAGCTGCGGATATCTGAACAGATGATGCACCGTGATGCCCGCACCAAGCAGAAACGGAAGCAAAATCGCCGCCAAAAACACATTTCTGCGGGATAATCCCGTTTCCTCATTTAGCTGGACAAAGTGATAGAGCAGCGCTGTGAACAGAACGGACAGCCCGCACATCCATGTGCTCATCGAAAGATAACTGTAAATCGCCCAGCAGAACACCTGCACGAAGATACTGCCGCATGCAGTGAGAAGAAACCGTCTGACCGTTTCCCATGCGGAATCCGGTTTTTCACGCTGCATAGGCAGTCCTCCTGTTATTCCTCATCTTCGGTGTCGTCCGGCTCTGTCTCTTCCTCCTGCAGTGCAGCCTCAGCAGTCTCGTCGGCAAGTGCCTCCTGCTCCTGTGCTGCCAGTTCTTCCTCAGAAAGCTGCTCGACCTCCGTGATCTCCGCGCTGTCGTCATGCTCCGTACGCGTGAATGCCATCACCTTGCCGTCCTCAGACACACGCATGACGCGCACGCCCTTTGCTGTTCTGCCCATAATGCGGATATCGCTCGTGCGGATGCGGATGATGATGCCGTCGCTGGAGATCATCATGATATCATCCGTTTCGTCCACAACCTTGATGCCGCAGACAAATCCGCGTTCCGGATCCGGCTTGTAGTTCGTCAGACCGTAACCGCCGCGGTTCTGCAGACGGTAGCTTTCAATTTCCGTGCGCTTGCCGAAGCCCTTGTCGGTCACAGTCAGCAGCGATGCGCCCGCACGGACTCTCGCCATCGACACGACCTCGTCGTCTTCACGCAGCTTCATTACGCGGACACCGTGCGCAGATCTGCCCTGCGGACGGATGCATGTTTCCGGTGTGCGGATCGCCATGCCTCTGCGTGTTGCAACAAAGAGCTCATCCTCGCCGCCTGTCATGCGGACGCCCGCGATCTCGTCGCCCTCTTCGAGCTTGATCGCAATGATGCCGTTCTTGCGCACATTCCGGTAAGACGGCAGCGGCGTGCGCTTGATCTTGCCGTTTTTCGTCACGATGATGATATAGCTTTCGTCGTTGAATTCACTGACCTTCATCATCGCTGCAATCTTTTCGTTCTCCGTCAGCGGCAGCAGATTGATGATATTCGTTCCCTTGGAGTCTCTGCCGCCCATCGGGATCTCAAAGCAGCGCAGATCGAACATGATGCCGCGGTTCGTGAAGAACAACACATGGTCATGGCTCGATCCGACAAACATATCGGAGACGAAATCCTCCTCACGCTGCTTCATGCCGCTCACACCGCGTCCGCCGCGGTTCTGCGATTTGTAGATGGAAAGCGGCACGCGCTTGATGTAGCCAAAATTTGTATACGTCACGACGCAGTCTTCCACCGGGATCAGATCCTCGATGTCCATTTCGCCGCTGATCGCCTCGATCTGCGTGCGGCGCTCATCACCGTATTTTCCCCGGATCTCCTCAAGATCGCTGCGGATGATGCCAAGCACGCGGTCGCGGTTCGAAAGAATATCGCGTAGATCGTTGATCTTGTCGCACAGCGCGCGTACTTCATTCAGGATTTTGTCGCGTTCAAGACCAGTCAGCTGACCGAGACGCATGGAAACGATCGCGTCTGCCTGTGCATCGGAGAGACCGACCATCGGATATGCCTGCTCGGAAGCATCCATCTCGCCGAGAATTGCCTTCTTATACGGCTCCTCATCCAGCAGCGCCGAAAGATCGACGTCCTTGAAGCGTTCGATCAGGCGCTCCTTGCCTTCCGGAATGGATTTGGACGAACGCAGAATCTCAACAACCTCGTCAATGAAGTCGAGTGCGACCAGAAATCCCTGGAGAATATGGGCGCGTTCCTTTGCCTTGCGCAGATCAAACCGTGCAGCGCGCTCCACCACGTCAATCTGGAAATTCAGGTATTCCACAAGAATTTCCTTGAGTGTCAGTTCGCGCGGAATGCCGTTAACCAGTGCAAGATTGATCACGCCGTATGTATCCTGAAGCTGTGTATAGCGGAAAAGCTGATTGAGAATCAGGTTTGCATTCGCATCCTTTTTCAGCTCGATGCAGATGCGGACCTTTTCCTGTCTGCCGGATTCGTCGCGGACATCGTGGATGCCCTCCACGCGCTTTTCCTTTGCCAGCGCGGCAATCGCCTCGATCAGCTCTTTCTTGTTGACCATGTACGGGATCTCCGTAACAATGATGCACTGCCGGTTCTTGATCTCGGTGATCTCGGTCTTGTAGCGCACGGTCAGCTTGCCGCGTCCGGTCGCATAGGCTGCGCGGATGCCGGCTCTGCCCATGATAATGCCGCCCGTCGGGAAATCCGGTCCCTTGATGAACTGCATCAGCTGCTCGATCGTTGCTTCCGGATTTTCGATCAGGTAATCAATGCCGTCGATGATCTCGCCCAGATTGTGCGGCGGGATATGCGACGCCATACCGACGGCGATACCCTCCGAACCGTTCACCAACAGATTCGGGAAACGGGAGGGGAGCACAGTCGGCTCCTGGAGACGGTCGTCGTAGTTCGGCTGGAAATCGACCGTTTCCTTGTTGATGTCCGTCAGCATCGAGACAGACATCTTCGTCATTTTTGCTTCCGTATAACGGTATGCAGCAGGCGGATCACCGTCGATCGAACCGAAGTTTCCGTGACCGTCCACCAGCGGATAACGCATGGAAAATGCCTGCGCCAGACGCACCAGAGCCATATACACGGAGGAATCACCGTGCGGATGGTATTCACCAAGCACCGAACCGACAATATCCGCGCACTTACGGTATGCCTTTTCCGGTGTCAGATTTTTTTCATGGAGCGTATACAGGATGCGGCGGTGAACAGGCTTTAATCCGTCACGCACATCCGGCAGCGCACGCTGCGTGATGACAGACATCGAATATGCAAGGAATGATGTCCGCATTTCTTCCTCGATGTCTCTGCGTATTGTGATCGCGTTGCTGGTATCGTACAAGATCATCCAGCCCCTTTCGTAAGATTGAAATTATGCAAGGTGAAACAGCTTTCTCATTTCCGTGATCTCATCCTCCGAAAAATCCTTCTTCGGGATCACATAGAAATTCTGCCGTATGATATACACCATGAAGTAGCTTTCCTGCTCATAAAGCCGGATCTTTCCGTCCAGCGGAATCTCCGTCGGCGGGATCTTCTCCGCTTCTGCTTCCTTTTCCGGAAACAGCTGCTGAAATCCGTTGCCGTCCGGTGTTTCCTGCTCCTCCGGCTCCGGTTCTGCGATCTCCTCTGCCGGCTTCGGCGCATCCTTTGTGGAAATAATGAGCTTGTCTTCGCAGACGGTCAGCTCATAGATGTCATTCTCCACATCCTTGAGTGCATTGTGCACCGCACGCCGCAACTTGAACATGTTGTACCAGAGAATCAGCGTGACCGCAACACACGCGACGATCAGCAGATAGCCGAGCGTGTTGGACGGATCCTTGACAACCGCATGTACATACACGCCCGCGATTGCCAGCAGAACAGCCGATTTCACCGCGTTCTGCGGAATGACGTTCTTCTTCTGGAAAAACCGGAACGCTTCGTCGAACATTGCGAGCGGAATATGATAAGAACGCTGTATTTGCTTATTTTCCATGCTTATTTGCCTCTGCTTCCGACAGGATCCGCTCAAGCTCTGCATCCACATCGAGATGCATTCCCGCAGATCTGTCCACAACAGCCGGCTCCTCCTCTTCTTCCGGATAATTCACACGATATCCTGTCTCATCGTGCAGCTCCAGACGTTCGGCACCGTAATATTTTTCGCAGGCGCCCGAAACCATTTCCTCCGGATCCTCCGTCTTCATGTCATGCAGCGCCGAACGGAGATGCAGCCGCCGGTATCCGCCCGAACAGCGGTGTGAGGCAAACTGCAGCAGCGCGGAGAGCTGTTCTTCGTCAATATCCCGCTTCGGAATATATACAAACTGCCTCGAGATTCTGCCGTCCGCAAAGAGAAAGCCGTTCTCCGTTTCATATGCCGCCAGCGAAGATGTGGAGATCGATGTCGTCGCCTCCCGGAGCTCCTTCTCCGACATGGATTCAGAATCATCCTCATGGAACAGCTCCATCACCGTGACATGATGCTCGTAAAAAACCGTTTCACGCCACCCGCCGTACAGCAGTTTATTCTCCGCAATAAATTTTTTGTTGATCGGCACAAAGAAATAGCTCGCGCCGACTACAATGCATCCAAGCATCATAAACAGGAAGCTGATGCTCTTGTTTATGATCAGCAAAACCAGAAACAGGATGAAAAATGCCGAGACTGCAAACAGTGCCTTTTTCTTTTCTGCGCCCTTCTCCGTTTCCAGATAGATCCGGTATACATCGCTGAAATCCTGATCGTTCATTGTGCTTTGGATCGCAGCGATCTTTCTGTCCCTCACTGCATCAGCCTCCGTGACCGATACCGCGCCCGCAAAGCAGGAGACGGTATATCAGATATCCAAATTTGTTGCATATTTTGCATTATTCTCGATAAATTCTCTTCTCGGCTGAACCTTGTCACCCATGAGGATGGAGAAGATTTCATCTGCGCGCATTGCGTCCTCCATCTTCACCTGGATCATGGTTCTCGTCTCCGGATCCATCGTAGTTTCCCAGAGCTGTTCGGGATCCATCTCACCAAGACCTTTGTAGCGCTGCACTTCGACCTTTGCGCCGTTTGCAGAGAGCTCCGCGATATACTGGTCGCGTTCTTCATCGGAAAATGCGTATTTATGCGTTTTTCCCTTCGTCACACGGAAGAGCGGCGGCTGTGCGATATAGACATTGCCGTTCTCGATCAGCGGCCGCATGAAGCGGAAGAAGAACGTCAGCAGCAGTGTGCGGATATGGCAGCCGTCCACATCGGCATCGGCCATGATGATGACTTTGCCGTAGCGCAGCTTGGAAATATCGAAATCCTCTCCGATGGAGGTGCCGAGCGCCGTTACGACCGGCTGGAGCTTGTCGTTGCCGTAAACCTTGTCGATGCGGACACGCTCCACATTGAGCATCTTGCCCCAGAGCGGGAGAATTGCCTGATAGCGGCGGTCTCTGCCTTCTTTTGCGGAACCGCCTGCGGAATCTCCCTCGACGATGTAGATTTCGGTGAATTCAATATCACGCTCGGAACAGTCTGCCAGCTTGCCCGGCAGCGATGCCGATTCCATTGCAGACTTCCGGCGGGCAGTTTCTCTTGCCTTTTTCGCCGCCTCACGCGCCTTCTGCGCTGCCTGGCTCTTCTCGAAGATCGCCGCCGCAACGGTCGGGTTTTCCTCCAGATAATCCATCAGCTTCTCAAAGACGATCTTTTCCACCAGCGGCTTGATCTCCGGATTGCCCAGCTTCACCTTTGTCTGGCTCTCAAACTGGCAGTCCGTCAGCTTCACGGAGATGATCGCAGTCAGACCTTCGCGCACATCCTCGCCCATCAGCTTGTTGTCGTCCTTGAGCAGACCGAATTTCTTGCCGTATTCGTTGATGGTCTTGGTCAGCGCATTGCGGAATCCGACCTCATGCGTACCGCCGTCCACCGTGTGGACATTGTTCGCGAAGGAGAGAATCACGTCGTTGTAGCTGTCGTTATACTGCATTGCGATCTCGACTGCGCTGTCACCCTTCACGCCGTTAAAATATATGACTTGTTCGGAAAGCGGCGTCAGATCGCGTGTATGGTGGATATGCTCGATAAACTGCCGGATGCCGCCCTCATAGCACAGAACTTCGTGACGATCCTCCTCCGGATGGCGCATATCCATGATCTCGATGGTCAGTCCCGCATTCAGAAACGCCTGCTCGCGCATTCTTCTGAGCAGAACCTCATAATCAAAAATAGTCGTTTCTTCAAAGATTTCAGCGTCCGGCTTGAAACAGACGGATGTGCCGTGCTGATCCGTGTCGCCGGTCTGCTTGAGCTGCTCGGTATATTTTCCGCGCTCAAACCGCTGGAAATAGCTGTGACCGTCCTTCCAGACTGTCAGCTCAAGCCACTCCGAAAGCGCATTGACAACCGATGCGCCCACGCCGTGCAGACCGCCCGCGACCTTGTAGCCGCCGCCGCCGAATTTACCGCCGGCGTGCAGAACGGTATAAACGACCGTTGCCGCGGAGATGCCCTCCTTCTGGTGTATGCCGACAGGGATGCCGCGGCCGTTGTCGGTCACGCGGATGATATCGCCCTCCAGAATTTCAACCTTGATGTGCGTGCAGTATCCGGCGAGCGCCTCGTCGATGGAGTTGTCCACGATCTCATAAACAAGATGATGCAGACCGCCGGAGCCTGTTGTGCCGATATACATACCCGGACGCTTCCGGACTGCCTCGAGTCCTTCCAGCACCTGGATCTGATTTTCGTTATAATCGCCCTCGACCGGCGTTTGTGTCAGCATTTCTTCCATTTCCATAAGCGATCCCTTCTTCATCAAAACATTGTCCTTGCGCGTTTCTTCAGTGTCGCGACAGAGATCGGCGAAATATACGCGACCTCCTCACCCTGCTCTACACAGATCACAAAGCTCTTCGGCATTTCCGCCGAGACCGTGACCACCTTTCCTTCCCGTTCCAGACGGTTCAGATATGCTCTGGTATCCTGCCCGATGGTCGTATTTTCAATATCAAACACTCCGATCACGGTGCTGTCGTGGATCGAAATGCGCTCGCCGAGATGAATATACACAAGCAAATCTCCTTTTCCGTCTGTATCCGAAAAAATTACGGTGTTTCCTGCGAAACGGCACCGTCTGCCATGCGGTACACGCTGCACCGGGCGGTCTGCTCCAAGCCGATCGCCTCCGGCTGACAGGTCGTCAGAAAGACCTGCATATCCTCCATCATGTGATAGCAGAGCGCCTGCCGTCTGGCATCGAGCTCGCCCATGACATCGTCCAGCAGAATGACCGGCGTTTCTTCCTTTTTCTCGTAGAAAACGGCCGCCTGTCCGAGCTTCAGCACCAGTGCTGTGCTCTTTTGCTGCCCCTGCGAGCCGAAATCCCGCACGGAAAGCCCGTTGATCTTGCAGAGAAAATCGTCGCGCCCCGCGCCCTTAGCCGTAAATCCGAGCCGGACATCATCGTCAGCGGATTTTTGCAGCGCTTCAAAATAATATGCCTGCATCTCCGGTGTCGGATGCTCCGGGATCTCCGAATTTCTGAAGAGATTGGAGCGATATTTCACGGTCAGCTTTTCGCGTTCGTCCGTGATTTTCGCATATAACTGCTCGCAGACTGCGGAAAGCCGGCTGATATACCGGAACCGCAGACAGGTCAGCAGACTGCCGAGTGCAGCAAGCTGTGTGTCCCAGTCCGCAAGCGATTTTTTGGATGCCTTTCCCGCCGCAATATCCTTGAGCAGCGTATTCCGCACGCTCATCAGCCGCTCGAACCGCCGGATGCAGCCGAGCATTGCGGGGGAGATCTGTGAGCCGCAGAGATCCATGAAGCTGCGGCGGCGTTCCGGCCCCTGCCGGATCAGTTCGCGGTCGTCCGGTGAAAAGATCACGCACTGAAACGCCGAAAACAGCTTTGCCGCACCCGGCAGCTGCACACCGTTCAGCAGGATCTTTTTCTGCTTGCCTTCGCCACGCTGCATATGGATCTGGATCTCCTGTTCGCGCTGATTATCCGCAAAACGCATTTTTACGTGCATATCGCGGCCGCCCAGCGAGATATATTCCTTCTCCTTTGCACCGCGGAAGCTCCTGCAGCCCGTACAGGACCAGAGCGCTTCCAGCAGATTGGTCTTCCCCTGCGCATTGTCTCCCAGAATGAGATTGAGCGAAGGATGCGGTTCCAGCGAGAGGGCGGACAGATTGCGAAATCCCTCCGCTTCCAGCGAAAGTACACGCATTTATGCTTCTGCTGCCTCTTCCGGTGCGCTGATAACGATCTCGTAGTCTTCGACGGTGAAGCGGTCGCCGTTCCGCAGCTTCTTGCCGCGCATCGTGCAGACCTCGCCGTTGACCTTGACTTCGCCGCCCTGAATCAGATTCTTAGCGAATCCGCCCGTATCCGTCAGCTGTGCGAGCTTCATCGCCTGCTCCAGCTTGATAAACGGCGTCTTGATGGATACTGTGATCTTTTCCACAAACAGCCCGCCTTTCCCTGATGTTTGTTGAAATGTCGGTTTTCCGTTGCTTATCTTCTGACCTGCACCGGCATGACGATCGCGATTGAGCTGTCGCCATCCGCCTCCATCACCTTGACAGCACGGTCAGGTGCTGTGAGGAAGAGACGCACGCGGTCGCCCTGAATGGCGCGGACTGCTTCCAGCAGAAAGCGGTTGTTGAAACCGATCACCATTTTTTCGCCGGTCATGCTGCATCCGATCTGCGTGTCGACGCTGCCGACAACATTCTGACAGCTGATGAGCACACGGTCGTCTTCAAACTGAAAGCGCACAGCAGTCTTGTTTTTCTCGCTGATGAGGAGTGCGCAGCGGTCGAGCGATTCCAGCAGTTCACGGCGGTTCAGCAGAACCTCCGTCTTGGTCTTGTCGGAATCGGGAATGCTGCGGCGGTAATTGATGAATTCTCCCGCCAAAAGGCGCGTATATACGAGATATTTGTCAATCTCAAAGATGGCGTGGTGCTGGTCGAGACGGATCGTGCAGGGGTGCTCGTTCTTTTCGTCTTCTGTCAGAAGATGCTCGATCTCCTTGAGTGCCTTTGCCGGCACGACGAATTTCACGGCATCCTGTCCCATCAGCGATTCCGTGCGCACTGCCATCCGGAAATTATCCAGCGCAACTATGTTGAGTCTGTCGTTCTCCATCTCGATGAGTTCGCCGGTATAAAGCGGCTTGGTTTCGTCGAGAGAAACGGCGTAAATGGTCTGATTGATCATATTTTTCAGCAGATTCTGCGGAATCACGGCACCGCCGCTCTGTTCCACACTCGGCAGATCGGGATATTCATCCGCGCTCATGCCTGCAAGCTGATATTCTGTACCGCTGCCGTTGATCGTGATTTTGAGGTGATCGTCCGTTGAAATGGAGAGGATACCATCCGGCATTCTGCGGACAACTTCGCAGAAAAGCTTGCTGTCGACCAGCAGCTTTCCTTCCTCTTCGACGACCGCCGTGATGACGGAGCGAATGCCAAGCTCGAGATCATAGCCGGTGACTGTCAGTTCCTGTCCGGCAGCAGACAGATGGATCGCTGCGAGCGCTTCCATCGGTGTCTTATTGCTCGCCGCTTTGGAAACATTGGAGAGCACATCGTCCAGATCTTTTTTCTGGCAGGTAAATTTCATCTTGATCTTCCTTTCACGCAGGGCGCGGCGATTTTTCACAGATCCCACTTTGCGGGGGCTGCAAGCCTTGCCTTGCTTTTAAAGAAAATTTAGTAGTAGATATAGGGGCTGTTGATTTGTTGAACAGGGTTCCCGGAAGAGCGGTTTTTTCTGCTCTGTGTCTGGCAAAATCTGCTGCCGGAATTTTCAAGAACCGTGTCCGGAAAATTTTGGAAACTGTTGGAGAAATGTGAAAAGCATTTCACACTGCCCTGTTGAAACTTGAAACTGTGGAATCCTGTCTAATAAATGTTGAAAAATCGGTTGAAAGTGTGAATACAAAGAGTATACAGCCGGGTTTTCAACAGAAAACAGTGTCGAAAACGGGGGGGAACCGAAAAAAGTATGGAAAATACGAGCGAAAGTTTCCACCGGTATTTCAACACATGTTGAAAACTCTGTGGAATTGAAAAGCCGGTACAAAAACTGTTTTCAGAACGAATATTCTGATTTTCCGAAATGTAATTTTCATACGCTGTCCGTTTGCAGCGGTTTCTCCCTGCCGCACTGTGCAGATGCACAAAGATGCGGAAAGATTTTCGGCATCTGTATGAGGGTATACTATTTATATATAGGAAAATGCACGCGGACGGGCAGAGATGCCCGCAGCGTTGGTTCATTTTCCGGCATTGCCCTGGATCGTCTTGGTGATCGCTTCGATCGCATCGCGCATATTGGGATCCTTCTTGATCTGCTGCTCGACGAATTTCACTGCATAGACCACGGTCGAGTGGTCGCGGTTGCCGAATTCTGCACCGATGGAGGCAAGCGTCATCTGTGTGATCTCATGCACAAGATAGATCGCGACCTTTCTTGCACTGGAGATCGGCTGGGAGCGCTTCTTGGAACGGATATCTTCCGGCGTGACGCCGTACAGCGTGGAGACCTCCGCAATGATATTTTCCACCGTGACAGGCAGCGGCTGTTCGTCCGTGAGGATATCGCGGATCACACTCTGTGCCATCGAGATGGAGGGGGAGGAATTTGCAAGCTGCTTGAGCGCCTTCAGCTTCTTGACTGCACCCTCCAGCTGACGGATGTTGGATTTCAGGCGGTTTGCAATGAACTCTGCCACGTCGTCCGGAATGGAGAGATTGAGCAGTTCTGCCTTTCTGCGGATGATCGCGACTCTGGTCTCGAAATCCGGCAGGGAAATATCCGCGATCAGACCGGCTTCAAAACGGGAACGGATCCGGTCTTCGAGGGTTTTCATATCCTTCGGCGGGCGGTCAGATGTCAGAATGATCTGTTTGCCCTCCTCATATAGCTTGTTAAATGTATGGAAGAATTCCTCCTGTGTGGAGTCTCTGCCTGCAATGAACTGGATATCATCCACCAGCAGAACATCTGCGTTTCTGTATTTATCGTGGAATTTGGAGGTATCCTTTTTCTGATAGATCGCCTCGATCAGCTCATTGGTGAACGCTTCTCCGGTCACGTATACGATATTCAGATCCGGATTGCGCTTTTTCATCTCGTGGGAAATTGCCGTGATCAGGTGCGTTTTGCCCAGTCCCGGCTGGCTCCAGATGAAGAGCGGGTTATAGGTGTTGGGACCGTCGCCGCGTGCGACGCTGGTGCAGGCTGCGTAGGCAAATTCATTGGATCCGCCGACGATGAACGTGTCGAAGGTATAGCTGTACTCCGCATTGTCAAAATCCTTCTCCAGATCGTTCTGGATCTCCTCAAAATTGTCCGGGATTTTCGGCTTTTCTATTTCTTCCTTCTCCATGACGATCAGTCTCAGATTGACATGGAATCCCAGCACATGTTCAAAGGCTTCCTGCAGAAGATGCTCGTAATTATTCTCAATGACCTCCTTGTGAAGGTTCGTTGTGCAATAAAAAACTGCGTCTGTTCCCTCCAGACGCGCAAATTGCAGTGGATCCAGCCAAAGCGACTGCGCAGTTTTGCCTACCTTTCCGTCCTGTGTGCAATATGCTTTGACCTCCGCGTACACATCCTCATAGGTGTTCATAAAAACGCTTCACTTCCTCTTTCTTTTGTTGGTATACAGGTTTTTGTTCACCCTGTCCGCAGTCACTGCGGAGGATCATGCAGACAGGCGTATACAATTTATAGTATATCATATTTTCCACAGAAATGCAAGCGGAGTTTTCAACAAAGATTAGCGCTGTTTATATATCATTTTTTCCACAGTCTGATTATCCGCTTATTTTTCCAGTTTTTTCAGAAAAAAATAAAAAAAGACTTGTAAATCCTTTCAGAATCATGTATAATAAAAGAGTCTGCAAACGTGCCGGAGAGGGCATCCGGCACAGCAAAAGAAAAGGAGGAACCTTCAATGTCCAAAAAGCCACCCGTCAGCACACCGCCGAATCAGACAGCCGGCGGATTTGTCAGCTGGCTAAAACGCAACAGGCACTACTTCCTTGCGTTTTTCCTGCCGGTCGTACTGCTCTATATCGCGTATGCGATTTTCGGGCTGTATCCGTTCGGCGATCATTCCGTTCTCTGTCTTGATTTGAACGGACAGTATGTTTACTACTTTGAAGCGATCCGCGATGCATTCCACGGAGACGGAAGCGCACTCTATAACTGGTCGCGCAACCTGTCCGGCGGATATATGGGTGTCATCGGCTATTACCTTGCAAGTCCCCTGACTCTGATCGTGATCATACTGCCGCGGACGATGATCCTCGGCGCACTCTATATCATGATCCTGATGAAGCTTGGTCTTGCATCGGTCACATGCTCATACTATCTTATAAAGTCCAAGCATGTGAAACCGC
>JAFZPL010000127.1 GCA_017550355.1 Oscillospiraceae bacterium
AAAGAAGGCAAGAGAGCTTGGCGCTGAGGGTATCGGTCTCTGCCGTACCGAGCACATGTTCTTCGAGGCTTCCAGAATCGCTGCATTCCGTGAGATGATCTGCGCTGACACTGTTGAGCAGCGTGAGGCAGCTCTCGCAAAGATTGAGCCGATGCAGCAGGCTGACTTTGAGGCTCTCTACGAGGCTCTGGAAGGCAACCCTGTCACCATCCGCTTCCTGGATCCGCCTCTGCACGAGTTTGTCCCGACTGAGGAAGCTGACATCAAGGCTCTCGCAGACGCACAGGGCAAGTCCGTTGAGGATATCAAGGCAATCATCGCTGGTCTCCACGAGTTCAACCCGATGATGGGCCACCGTGGCTGCCGTCTGGCTGTCACCTACCCGGAGATCGCTGCAATGCAGACCAAGGCTGTCATCAAGGCTGCTATCAACGTGAAGAAGGCTCACCCGGATTGGAATGTCAAGCCGGAGATCATGATCCCGCTGGTCGGCGAGGTCAAGGAGCTGAAGTTCGTCAAGAAGGTCGTTGTTGAGACCGCTGATGCTGTTATCGCAGAAGCAGGCGCAGACCTGAAGTACGAAGTCGGCACCATGATCGAGATCCCGCGTGCAGCTCTGACTGCTGACGTGATCGCTAAGGAAGCAGACTTCTTCTGCTTCGGCACCAATGACCTCACCCAGATGACATTCGGCTTCTCCCGTGATGACGCTGGCAAGTTCCTCGGTGCATACTACGATGCAAAGATCTTCGAGAACGATCCGTTCGCAAAGCTTGACCAGACTGGCGTCGGCAAGCTGATGAAGATGGCAATCGAACTGGGCAAGCCGGTCAACCCGAAGCTCCACTGCGGTATCTGCGGCGAGCACGGCGGCGACCCGACTTCTGTCGAGTTCTGCCACGAGATCGGTCTGGACTATGTGTCCTGCTCTCCGTTCCGTGTGCCGATCGCAAGACTGGCTGCGGCACAGGCTGCACTGCGCAAGTAATTCAGACTGTCGCATAAACCGATAATAGTTTCGCCCCTCACGGCTTCGGCTGTGGGGGGCGGATTGTATTTAGTGAGGAGTTAGGAATGAGGAGTGAGAAATGATGGACGGGGCAGATTGACAAAGCCACGAATCGGGTGTATAATATATAATAGTATCAAATAACAGAAAGGAGAAGTGGAGGAAAACCATACCGGATATGGCGTTCCCCCACAGATTTCATATGTCATTGCAGGCAAAACGCGGCTTTCTGCCGTCCGATGTGCGGGAATTCTCCGCCGAATCCGTCGAAAAACTCCGCCGCGCCGCTGCTGAGGTGCAGTTTCTGCTCGACCGCGGCTATCCCGTCAAGAGCACCACACGCTTCGTCGGCGACCACTACCTTTTCTCCGAGCGCCAGCGGCTCGCCCTTGCGCGTGTCGTCTCGCCGGACGCACAGATCCGTGCGCGGCTTGCACGGGAGGTACACGACATTAGCGGACAGACGCTCTGCATCGACGGCTTCAATGTCATCATCGGCATGGAGATCGCGTTCTCGGATTCGATGCTGTTCCGCGGCATGGACGGCACTGTCCGCGACCTCGCCGGTCTCCACGGCACATACCGTCTCATTCCGCAGACCGATCAGGCGATCACTGCCCTGCTCAATACCCTTGCCGCGGAACACCCCGCAAAGGTCGTCATCTATCTCGATCAGCCCGTCTCCAATTCCGGCAGACTGCGCCAGCAGATCTTTGAGCTTGCCGGCGATCTTCCGTTCGAGCTGGAAGTGCTGATCGAAAATCCTGTCGACGCCATCCTCAAAACCATGCCGCTGATCGCCTCCGCAGACGCCATCATCCTCGATGAGTGCGCAGCGTGGTTCAATCTCGCAGACGCGATCCTGCGGCGGCATTTTCCGGATTATCCGCTGACCGACATCAGACCGCGCTGAACACCGTTTCAATCCGCCGCTTTGCGCTCTCCGGCGTATACACCCACGCATCCATATGCTTGCCGTTGAAGAAATAGCGAATCGGCGGCGGCGCTGTCTGCACATCATCAAATATATCAACAATCGCCAGCTTGACCTTCATGCGGTCCGGCACAATACTCTTGATATAGACGCTCGCCCGCTGTCCGGGACGGATATCGGCGCGGCGGTCGGCAAGCCCCGCGAGATTCGGCGAAAGCTCAATGAAAATGCCGTAATCCTCGACAGAACGCACGATGCCGCCGACGGTCTCCCCCGCCTCAAAGCATGCGGCATTTTCCTCCCATGTGCCGAGCAGTTCCTTATGCGTGAGAAGGACGCGCCCGTTTTCAAATCCTTTGACCAACACGCGGATCTCCTGCCCGATACGGAAGCGGTCGGCGGGATGCGCGATCCGCGACACCGAAATCGCATCGATCGGAATCAGCGACGGCACACCGCAGCCGATATCCACAAAGCAGCCAAAAGGCGCAAGATGCGTCACACGCGCGGGGATCACATCACCGGCGGACAGGCGGGAAATGTATTCCTCCTGACACGCCTGCTGCTGCATCCGGCGCGAAAGCACGGCATAGGCGCCCTCGGCATCGTGAGCAATGCGCTGCACGGAAAAGCAGACGGGCTTATTCACACGGGAAATCAAAGCAATATCCCGCGTTTTTCCCTCCGAAATGCCGACTGCACCTTCTTCGCGGGGAATGATGCCGCGCATACAGGGCAGATCCACATGCAGATTGTGTGTGCTGTCGCAGACCGTGACACGCGCCTCAAGCCGCTGTCCGCATGCCGCCGCCTCGCGCAGTGCGGATTCCGATTGCAGAGCCGCGAGATTCTGCGGCGTTTCGATCAGGCTGCCCTCCGGCAGAAAACGATGATAGTATTCCATTTCGACCTCCAGTTGTTTTGGTTGAACAATAATTCAGCGGTACCGGACCATGCCCGATACCGCTTTTTATTATACAGCATGATCGCTGCGAAAATTGTAGAACCCTGGCGGCTGCGAAAATTTCGGTCGAGCCGTTCATGAAACCGTGACTGTCAGCGCATCCACAAAATTGAGGAACGACGGCAGCGGCAGCCCGCTTTCACAGAGCGCGGAGGGCAGCAGGAACGCCGCAAGAGAGATCATCCGCGCATGGCTCGGATTCCGGCTGAACCGGCTGATCCCCGCGACCGCAGCCGCGAGCGCAAATGCCGCGAGACAGCGCAGCGCGATATAAACGGTCAGCACCGTGCGGATGTTCACCGAAAACGGGAGAAACTGCAGGAACGCAACACTCTGCGCGGGCGCCTCCGTCAGTGCAAATTCCACATCCTTTGCGAGATGCAGGATATAGACGCCGTGCAGCATCAGCGCCGCGAAAACGGTCAGCAGGAAAATCCATAGCCATTGACACAGCCGCATCCGGAACCGTCCGTTTTTCGTCGCACGCAGCAGCGCCGCCGTGCCGTACTGATTATCAAAGGCGAAAATCCCGCAGAACGCGAAAATCAGAAAGAGCAGCAGAACCATCGCGCTGTGCCGCTGCATCGCATTCCCGCGGAACAGCAGCTGATAGCTCTCCTGCGGCACAAACCACGCATCCAGCCCGGTGCGCGCGGTGTAATCGGTCAGCTCGGAGAGACGCGTGTCCACTGCTTGCCAGAACTGCAGCGTCTCCATCGCTTCGTTGAGCGACTTTTGCAGACCGCTGATCTCGTGCACATCTTTGTTTTCCGCGATGGCTTCATCGAGCTTCCGCTGGAGATATTCCGCGTATTCCTGATTGCTTTCGATGTAATACGTGACCTTTTCCAGCTTTTTCTCCGTGATCTCGCCCTGAAATTCGCGGTACATCATCAGCGTATCAGCGGAAAGCGGCAGAGAGATGTGGATATCGTTCCAGAGCCAGAACGCACCGCCGATCGCCGCACACACAAACACAAACGCACGCTGCGCAAAAAGCAGCTTCCAGCCCTCAAACCCGAAGACCGTGTGACAGGGCATATGCCGCGAGAGAGCTTTGCTGATGCGGTCGAACAGACGCACCATGCCCGCGCCGCGCTTTTTCGGATACCGCGAGCCGACCAGCACCAGACAGCCTGCCGCCAACAGCACAAACAGTCCGCCGACTGCAATCAGCATGGAGCCCAGAAATCCGGCAGGATACTGGAACAAATTGAGATTGCAGTAACCCGTGAAGAATTCGTCTGCGCGGAGTGCCGCAAAGGGATTGAGAAAGCGCAGATGATTGACCGGGGAGGTCGGCATAACGAACTGATGGCAGAGCCACATGCCCGCAACGATAACCGAAATGAGCGTCCAGCCGGGCAGCGGATGAAAGCGCGAGAGAATGAGCCAGACAAGCAGCGCGATCACCGTGACCGCAAGCGTTTTGAGCAGGACGGTAAAAATGAGGTATTCCCCGATCGTCAGCCGCACCGCGCAGAGCTGAAATGCCGGATCGGACTGGATCGCCCGCCCGAGTCCGGGGCTGCCGTACTGCGAAACGGCATAACAGAAGTCGCCGCCGTAAAGCAGAAGCACATCCGCAAGCGAAAACAGGATGACCGCGAAGATCCGCCGCGCACAAAGCGGTGTGCGGCCGCGCTTTGTGGTACGGGTGAGGGCGCCGACAGCGGTGTCAGCTTCGGCAGTCAGACTGAGGATCAGCAGAAGCGGCGCGATCAGCAGCAGGATATCCGTCAGCGTGCAGTCCAGCACGGCATCGAGGGCGCGGTGGTCGCCGCTTTCGACCTCGACCTTGCCGAGTGCCTGATAATCCTGCACAGTTTTGTCGAGATTCCGCGTGACGAACGGGCTCTGCGCCTTGTTCAGCTTTTGCAGAACCGACTGCGTCTGGGACTGTGTCTGCACATAGGCAAGATAGGCGGGATATTCCTCATTGATATAGTGTGCGTCCGGATCTTCTTCCGTTTCTTCCCTGCTGATGCTCCATTCGGCATATTGCATCTGGTACCGTTCTTCTTCCTCCCGCCTGCTGCGGAGTTCGCCGGAGAACAGCGCGAGATTGATGACCGCCAGCATGATAAGCGCGATCAGCCGTGCGGGATCGAGCAAAAGCCGCCGTATTTCAGCCATATTCCCGCTCCCCCTTCAGATACAGCCGACAGACATCCTCCAGCGTGACCGCATCTTTGACCGGTTCGCAGCCCTCCGGCAGCGTGTCTGCCGCAATGCGCAGGACAAAGCCGTCCCGGCGCTGTGCGATCTCCCCGCTCGGATACTGCGCCTGCAATTGCCGGATCTCGTCGTATGTGCCGAAGAATTCGCCGATCTTCCCCTCTGTGGCAGCCAGCAGCGCGGACGGCGTATCAAAGGCGATCAGCTTTCCGCCGCGCAGCACCATCACCTGCTTTGCGATGCAGGCGATATCGCTGACCACATGCGTCGCAAGGAGCACAATGCGGTCGCGGGCAAGCTCTGCGATATCATTCCGGATGCGGATGCGCTCGCCGGGATCGAGTCCTGCGGTCGGTTCATCGAGGATGAGCACCTGCGGCTTTCCGAGCATTGCCGACGCCAGCAGAACACGCTGCCGCATGCCGCCCGAAAACGTGCCGATTCGCTTGTGCGCCGCATCCGTCAGATTGACCGCCGCGAGCATTTCCGCCGTCTGCGCCTTGATCTCGCGGTGCGGCATGCCCTTGAGCGTTCCCATGTAGTAGAGGAACCGCCGCGCCGAAAAATCGTCGTAGAGCCCCTGCAGCTGCGGCGTATACCCGACCAGCGCCCGCCATTTCGCGCCCATTTTCAGGATATCCGTCCCGTTCCAGAGGATCTCTCCGCCGGTGCGCTTCATGTGGTCGGTCATCAGCTTCATGAGCGTTGATTTGCCTGCGCCGTTTGCGCCGAGCAGACCGGTCACGCCCGGATGCAGCGTAAAGCTCACATTGTCCAGCGCGGTGAAATTGCCGTAACGCTTGGTGACCTGTTTCAGTTCAAGGATGTTTTCCATTGTGTTCAGCCCCTTTTGCTCCGTTGTCCTTATTTCACATGATCGGAAATGCTGTCCGGATATTACTCTGTTTCCTGGAATGCATCCGAATATTTGATGAACGGCTCCAGCTTGCCCGTTCCCGCTGCAAGATCCTTCGCCGGGCAGACCGTGATATAGCCGTCGCAGAAATGACTGACAGCGACGTCTTCCTGATATTCGTTTCCGTCGACATCCTGCCGCGTGACGCTTTCGGTCACGGCAGGATCTTCCCATACATACGGCTCCTCGCAGTAAACCATGCCGTCCCGGACAGAGAGACCGCTGCAGAACATATGCTCCGGCAGAGCGCAGCTGCCCAGTTCCTTGAAGCTGAGATCGTAAGCGATCAGCTTCGTGTTGTATGTGGCAGGATCTGTCTGCGTGCGGTAGATATAGTCCTTATCCATCGCCCAGCGATTCCAGATCGAATCGTAGTCATCTTCGGCGGTTCCGATCTCTTTCTCGTTTTTGCCGTCCGCATCGCTCAGGAACAGCGTTACCGCGTAAGAGAAGCCGTTCGGCTTTTTGCTGTAAAGCAAGTGATTCTCAGAGACGGCATACACAGTTCCGCTGGCATCCAGAAGCCGTTCGATGCTGCCGTCCAGCATGCTGATTTTGTAAACGCCGCGCAGAAGCATGTGATTCACAGCGACGTTGTTTTCATAGATGATATCCGTGCCGACGCACCAGAACCGCTGGCCCGCACAGCACTGTGCATCCGAATCCTTTTCCGGCATGCAGGAATAGATGTCGGTCTGTTTGCCGGTCGCAAGCTCATAGGCGATGAACTTGAAGCCCTTGGTGCTATCGCTTCTTCCGTCCAGCGTCAAGAATTCTCCGTTGGTCAGCGGTGCCAGAATGATCAGGTTTCCGCGGTAAAGAACAGTCTGCTTCGGCGGATCATAGGTCTTGCCGAAATCTGCCATCACCTTGATTTCCGTGCCGTCCGGTGCATAGCGCAGCAGAACCAGATGCTCGTTTGCGTTCTGATAGCCGAGCGTATAAAGCCAGCCGTCATAATAGACCAGATTGGAAATCGTGTAGGTCTGCTGAGTGGCGACGCAGTATTCGCTGCCGTCATGCTTGCACTGCGGCCGCGCACAAAGCGGAACGGTTGCGCCGGTCGCCTCGTCGTGATAATAGAGACAGTTCACGGTCGATGCCGGATCGTTCTGATCCATCCGGAGAAAGCCGTTCAGATAGTATCCGGTTTCGCTCTGCGCGAACCAGAACGCGCTGTGCCTTGTGTCACCGTATATG
>JAFZPL010000128.1 GCA_017550355.1 Oscillospiraceae bacterium
GAACGCGACCCGTGCGGCGGTCGAGGAAGGCATCGTTCCGGGCGGCGGCGTGGCTCTGCTGAATGCAGCAGGCGCAGTCGAGAAGCTCGTTGAGACGCTGGAAGGCGACGAGAAGACCGGTGCAAAGATCATTCTCCGCGCACTGGAGGAGCCGATCCGCCAGATCGCTGCAAACGCAGGCCTGGAAGGCTCTGTCATCATCGAGAATATCCGCCGCACCAATAAGGCAGGCTACGGTTTCAACGCTTACTCTGAGGAGTATGTCGACATGATCCCGGCAGGTATCGTCGATCCGACGAAGGTCACGCGTTCCGCACTGGAGAACGCTGCATCTGTCGCAGGCATGGTGCTGACCACCGAGAGCCTTGTCACCGATATCAAGGAACCGGCTCCGCCCGCACCGGCAATGCCCGCAGGCGGCATGGACTATTAATGCATAATGCATAATTTATAATTGGCAGGAATGCCCGATTCGCAATACGGTTCGTAAAAAGACTGTAACGCGAGTCGGGCGTTTTCATTTTATAGAGTGCATGGAACGCGAAAATACCAGTGCGGGCTCCGCGCTGGATTATGCACATTATGAATTAAGAATTATGCATTGCCCCGCCCGCTTTTTGCCTGCTTCGTGGATGATGGGTGAAAAAACTGTGAAGTGCCTTGCTATTTCTGCGTTGTTGTGGTATAATGGTGATACGAAAACTATCTGCCCGATGTCATATGAAAGAAGGCGAACATTATGCTGAAAGATATCCCGAAAAAATTCCAGTACAATTCCCCGGTCATCCTGACATATACCCTCATCTGCGGAGCAGTGCTTCTGCTCAATTACCTGACCGGCGGCTGGACGAATATCCACCTGTTCTCAGTCTACAAGACGAGCTTCCTTGACCTGATGCAGTATCCGCGGCTGATCTCCTATATCTTCGGCCATGCGAACTATCAGCATTTCCTCTCCAATTTCATGGTGATCCTGCTGGTAGGGCCGATGCTGGAGGAGAAATACGGCGGGAAAGCGCTCATGGAAATGATGGGCATCACGGCGATCGTGACCGGCATTGTGCATGTGCTCTTTTTCTCCGGCGGTCTGCTCGGCGCATCCGGCATTGCGTTTATGCTGATCCTGCTCAGCTCGTTCGTCAACATCCAGAAGGGCAAAATTCCGATCACGGTCATTCTTGTGGCTATTATTTATCTGTCCGGCGAGATCATCAACGGCCTGACCGCAAACGACAATGTTTCCCAGATGGGACACATCATCGGCGGTCTCTGCGGCACGGTGTTCGGCTGGGCAATCACAAAGGGGAAAGATGCATGAAAAAACAATGCTCCGCCGCATTTGCGCTCTGTCTTCTTCTGACGGGCTGCGCAGCGCCTGCGCAGAAAATGGACTTCACGTATGAGGAACTGCCCTATGGCGCAACCATCGCGATCGTAAACGATTCGCTGATTGCTTCGCAGTACGATTCCCGCTACATCACCGAAGCGATGCGCGACGCTGTCCTCAAGTATTATCATGCGGTCGAGACCAAGGATACGGACACGTATGCTTCGGTGCAGCTGCCGCAGTGGCATGATTACGTGGTCAACACGGTCTACCAGGGGCAGTACACCGATCTCCAGCTCATCAAATCGCTGTATGACAGCTGCGCGAAGAATTTCGGCGGCAGCTTTGAGTATGCTTGCATCAGCATCGAGGATGCGCAGAAATGCAGCGCCGGAAGCGAGGGACAGCAGGTCATAGACATGCTGGATGAACTTGCCAAGGAACAGGAGCAGGAAAAATTCTCCTCAAACGTCGATGAGATGTGGGATCTGACGATCACAGCTTACATGGCGAAAAAGGGCTCCGGTACACGCGGGGAAACGAAAGATGCGCTGACCGACCAGCATCTTTATCTGATCGAGTACGGCTCTGAGTGGTATATTATTATTTCGTGAGGTGCAGAACATGAATCGCTTTGGTGCTGTGCTGCTGGCGGGACTGCTGGCAGTATCTGTGACGGGATGTGCAGATGAGAAAAAGGAAGAACCCGTCGAGCTGACCGTGCAGGCGGAGGAAGGCTTTGACGAGGATTACAGCCGCGTGATGAAGGATTACTTCTCCGCGATCGAGAAGCAGGATTTTGCGGCGTACAAGGCGGCGATCTATCCGCCGTTTTTTGAGAAGCTGACGGAATACAACAAGCAGAAGGATAACAAGACGATGGAGCAGGTGTTCGAGGGGCTGCACAAGCAGTTTGACGAGGACGGCTATGACAGCTGGACACTGACGCGCGTCGTTGCGACGATCTACAAGAACAAGCAGGGCGTTTCCTCTGAGCAGGATGCGCTGGATTTCCTGGATGCGTACAAGAGCGGCGGCATGGTCGACGAGCAGTTTGTGGAGGATACCAAGAAGGCTGCGAAAGATATGCAGGATGTGAAATTCTCCGTGTATGCGCTGTATACCGGCGATGAGGAGGATGTCCCCGTGATCAATGCCAAGGAACTGCTGGTCATCAAAACCGAAGACGGAGCATACGTCTTTGGCTAAGCAGGCGCGGAGCACGCGCTGGCAATTCATAATGCATGATGCATAATTCAGAATTGACAAAATCGCCCCCGTGTCTGTCCGGATGCGGGGGCAAAGTGCGTTTTGGGAAAAGTAGAAAGCAGGCGGCATGTGTGGGGGGAAGTTAGGAGTTAGGAGTTTCGCCCCTATCGTTCCCAGCTCCTCTCTCCTGGCTTCTAACTCCTAACTAAAAAGCGCCCGTCTCGCATTGGCAGCCTGCAAAGACCACCGCCGCGAGTCGGGCGCTTTCAATTATGAATTATGCATTGCCGCCATCAGAGCAGTCCTACGAGTTTTTTGAGGATCGCGGTGATATCTTCTGCGGTCAGACCTTCCTTGCCGTCCACATCCGCATTCTTCTTGCCTTCGTCCGTGATCTGGGCGGAGGTATCTTCTGCGGCAATGCGTGCAACGAGGATCGCGTCGGAGATGGTCAGCTGCTTGTCGCAGTTTGCATCGCCCCATGCGCTGCTGTCCGGATTATATCCAAAATGGGGGTCGGTACCCTGAGAGCCGGAAGCGGTCGTGCCGGCGGTCGTCACGGTGGTCTTGGTAGTTGTTGCCGGTGCTGAGGTCGTCACGGGCTTGGTGGATGCTGCCGGCTGAGAGCCCTTCGGAGCGCCCCAGATGATGCCGCAGCCGACCGTGGACATATAGACCTTGCCGAATTCGTCCATATCGCCGACGAGGTAATTGCCGTTGCCGGTGCCGCCGTAGAGATGCTCGGTGTTGATGCACACCCAGGTCTTGCCCATATCGGTGGAGCGGTAGATGCCCTCGGCGTCATCCTCTGCGGGCTTGCCGTAGATATAGAGTGTGTTCGGGCCGCCGGACTTCTCCGGTGCGCCGTAGCCGACGGTCTTTGCGTAGGAGACGTTGTCGAGCTTGGTGAGCGTCTTGCCGCCGTCGGTGGTCAGGTACATGCCGTACCAGCCTGCTGCGACTGCAACGGTATCCTTCGCGATGTATGCCGGATCGCCGGTGCTGTCACACATATCATAGCGGCAGACGACCTGCTTTGTAAAGGTTGCGCCGTAATCGTCGCTGACATAGAAGCCGTAGTGCGATTCTTCCAGCGTCGGCTCTTTCTTGCTCTTGTCGGATGCCCAGTATTCGTTGTACTGTACGCCGGAAGCGTAGACACGCGCCGGATTTGCCGGATCCACCAGCGTATACACGGTCTTGGAAGCCTGGATGCCGTCGCATTTCTTCCATGTCTTTCCGAAATCGTCGGTGTAGCTCACGCCGCCGGATGCGCTGGAATTGATGATGCGGTATGTGCCCTTCTTCACCTCCGTGATGGAGAGCTTGCCGCCGGTGCATGCGGGCGTGAATGCCGTCCAGGTCTTGCCGCGGTCGAGTGTGTAGTATGCGCTGCCGGTGTTGTTGCCGTCGCCGTTTGCGGTTCTTGCCCAGACGTCGGTATTCTGCGGGCAGACCGCGATTGCGGAGGTGCTGCCCATATTCGGCTGATACTGCGGCGGGATATCGCGCACATTTTCGTGGACGAAGCCGTCATAGTCGCCGATTGCGGAGAGATCAAGCCCGTCTGCTGTGGAAACGAAGTCAAGCGAGACGACTTCCTCGATGCCGTCCGGATGGAAGGTGAAGGTCGGGAGATTGTCGTCATCGGTGCTCCAGATGTTCGTTGCAATGAAAACGCCGTTTCCGGAGGTGATGAACATTCTGTCGGAATTGCGCGGATCGGTCACGACGGTGCCGGACCAGTGGATTGCCTTGTCGCGAATCCATGCATAGCCGCCGTCCTGGAGGTAATTGGAGATCAGCGGCTGTTCCCAGCCCTTGGTCTTGCCGGGGGTAAAGTTCTCCCAAGTCTTGCCGCCGTCGAACGAGCGGAAATACTGGTCGCCCCATGCCGGGCCGTGTTCCTCCGTCCATTTTTCCCACTCCTGATCCTTCCAGCTGCCGCAGGTGCCTGCGATCATGTGGTCGGGGTTTGCGGGATCTGCCCACACAGAGCCGTAGCCCGCTGTCGGTTCGAGGATCTGCGTGACGGTGCCGGATTTCGGAGAGTAGCGGTAACCGCCGCCTGCTGCGCCATTGAATGCGAGACCGGCAATATAGGTGATGAGCAGGTCGCCGTTTGCGTCCTTGTTGATTCTGGAGGGATAATTGTCGGTCGGGAGGTCTTTGCTGAGCGCACTGAATTTGTCGTCCTTGACGCTTGCAACATGGACATTGGCAACGCCGGTCTTGGAGGTGGCAACATAGACTTTGCCGCCGGTGATTGCGATTGCCGCAACGCCGTTCTGGTTGTTGTATGCGCCTTCAACAGTGCCGCGGGCGATATTGTCTGTCCAGGTCGGCCATTTGGTCGTATGGTCGAACAGACCGAGATCGTCATAACCGACGACCGGTTCCCAGGTTTCGCCGCCGTCGGTGGATTTGATGAGCGCGGACTTGGAATTTTCGTCGGAGGTCACGTCGCCGCCGGCATAGATGATCTTCGGGTTATCCGGATCGACCGCAATGGATTCGCCGCACTGTCTGCCGTCGCCGTTGCCCATGACCTTGATGAGATGTGTCACGTCGATCTCCTTCATGGTCTTGCCGCCGTCGGTGGTCTTGAACACGACGGTCTTTTCGGCAGAGAAGTAGGCGCAGCCGCAGAGAAAATAGACGGTGTTGTCGTCGGTCGGATCAATTGCCATTGCGTCGACGGAGAGCAGACCGCGGTCAGCCTCAGTGAGGAAGCCGAAGAGCTGTTCCCACGCCTCGGTATCGTAGTTGTAGCGGTAGGCGCCGCCGACGTCCGTGCGGGCATACATGACCTTTTTGCCCGTGACGATGCCGGAGACAAAGCCGCCGCCGCCGATGCGGAGCGCATCCCACTCCATTGTGTCGGAGATGTCTTTGGATGCTGCCGATGCTGAGGTGCATGCCGGAACTGCTGTCAGAAGCATGCCGGCAGCCGCGCAGACGGAGAGCCCGCGCAGAAAAGCAGTGTGTTTCATGGTGAAAACCCCTCTCAAATGAATAAATGTACCAAATGTGGATTTTTTGTATGCGGCATACCCGTATTGCCGCTATTGTTATTATAGCATAAATTCAACTGGATTGCAAGTGCTGTCTGCACAAATTTGCTGTTTCCGGTCTGGAAAATGCACAGGTAAAATGAGCTTGTTTCCGGCGAAATCGTCAAAATCTGCTTAAATGATTAAATTCGGTTAAATCCTCGTCGGTAAATATTTCAACAAACACTTGTTCTTTCGTTGTGAAAATGCACAAAACGGGGAACAAGGCTTTTTTTTCCGGCGAATCTATGGTATAATAGTAGGTAAGATTATATTGGGATATTATCGGCTGCTAAACGGCGCGGAGCCCGCGCTGGCATTTTCGCGGTCTACGTTCTCCAATAACCAAAGCGCCCGACTCGCGGCGGACAGTGTCCGTTTCCATTGTCGCGTTCAATGTATTCAATAACATCAAGAGCCCGACTCGCGATGTGGGCTTTTAGTTAGAAATTAGGAGTGAGGGATTGCCTCCCATCGTTCCCGGCTCCTTTCTACTTTCTTCTCCCCTGTTTTCTCACGATATCAAAGAAGGTGAGTTTTTGCAGAAAAATTTCCGGAAACGGCTGTTTGATATCATCCAGATCGGCAACACCGGCGATCTGCCGAGTCTTGCATTCGACTGGTTTATCGTGACGGTCATCATCCTGAATATTCTTTCGATGATCCTGCTGACCTTTGACGAGCTGGCGCCGTTCTATGCCGTGCTGCACGGCGTGGAGATCGGCACGGTCGCAGTCTTTGCCGTGGAGTATGCGCTCCGCATCTGGACGGCGGATTATCTCTATCCGGAGCGTTCAAAGCTGTCGGCGCGGCTGCGGTTCCTGCTGTCCTACGACGGTGTGGTGGATCTGCTGACGATCCTCCCCTTTTATTTTCTGGACGGCTTCATCGTCTTCCGGATGCTGCGCGTTGTGCGCATCTTTCACCTTTTCCGCATCAATGCGCAGTACGACTCCTTTCAGGTCATCACAACCGTCATCAAGGAAAAGCGCAATCAGATCTTTTCTTCGGTGTTCATTATTCTGGTGCTGATGCTCGCTTCCTCGCTGACGATGTACGGCGTGGAGCATGAGGCACAGCCGGAGCTCTTCCGGAATGCATTCTCCGGCATATGGTGGAGCATGAGCACGCTGCTGACCGTCGGCTACGGCGATATCTACCCGATCACGACCGTCGGCAAGGCGCTCGCCATCCTGATCGCATTTCTGGGCGTCGGCACGGTCGCCATCCCGACCGGTATCATCAGTGCCGGTTTCGTGGAGCAGTACACAAAAAAAGAGCAGGAGAGCATCCGGCTGCACGATATCAGCAAGGTCGGCGAGATCCAGATCGAAGCGGAGCATCCGTACTGCGGAAAGCAGATAGCGGAGCTTCACGCAGACGGCACGGTGCAGGTGCTGCTGATTCTGCGCGGCGGTCTGACCGTTCTGCCGACGCCGGAGGTGTGCGTGGAGGAAAATGATATCCTCGTGATCCATTCCGGCAATATCAAAAAGAAGAAGCGGAAAAAATGAGGGCACGGCTATGAAGATCAGGGATTATCTTTCGCTTGCATGCGGATATCTCATGATAATCGGTATCGGGCTGCTTCTGCTGATGCTGGTGATTCTGATCGCCCGTGCGTTCGGCGCCGTACATATGCCCGTGACGCGTGCAGAGCTGCCTGCGGGACTCATCGGTGCGGGGGCGGCGGCGCCCGGCATCGTTCTGATGTGCCTTGGCAGGAAACGGAAAGAATAACGCGGAGGATATTGCATGAGCAGAAGTTTTAAAAAATATCCGATTTGCAGATATGATTCCAGACACGGCGCAAGATGGGCAAAAGCACAGGCAAGCAGAAAGTTCCGCCGAGATGCGGAGCAGGATCTGCTGTCCGGAAAAACCGCTCTGCATCGCAGATATTATGACAGCCGGAATATTCATGATGAATACCGCCGGTGGACGAGAAAGGACGCCGAAGAGAGCTGGGCATGGGAAGAATTTCTGATGCGGGAAGGCATCACGGACAGGTTCATGATCAGCTGGCATCTCAGATTCGGGAACAGACGGCGCCTTCTCAGCTACTGGGCAAAAAAGGCAATACGAAAGTAAATCACATCGGAGGCGGCAATGAAGAAGGTCATTGTAGTCGGCGGCGGTGCATCCGGGCTTGCGGCGGCGATCGCGGCAGCGGAGAACGGGGCATCGGTCTGCGTGCTGGAACGGCTTCAGCGCGTGGGCAAAAAGCTGCTGCTCACCGGAAACGGCAAATGCAATCTTTCCAATATCACCTGTTCCGGCGACCGCTATCACGGCAGCGTCCGGTATGCACATATTCTTCGCGATTTTGATGCGGAGCGTTATTTCCGCGATATGGGCGTGCTTCTGCGGACAGACGCAGAGGGACGGCAGTATCCCATGAGCATGACGGCGACATCGGTGCTGGATGCACTGCGCATCAAGGCGGAAACGCTGAATGTGCGGGTGTTCTGCGAGGTGCGCGTGACGGGGATCTCCCGCATGGGAACACGCTGGTGTGTCCACGCGGAGGAATCGGAGTTTCACGCGGACGCCGTGATCTTTGCGGCGGGCGGTTCTGCGGCGCCGAATCTCGGCACGGACGGCAATCTCCTGCCGGTGCTGGAGCATTTGGGACACAGGATCATCCGGCCGCGTCCGGCGATCTGCGCGGTGGAATCGGATGCGGAGCGTCTGCGTCCGCTCAAGGGCATCCGCGTGCGTGCGGAGGTGTCCGCGGTGCGCGGCGGAAACATCCTCAAGACGGAGCGCGGCGAGGTGCAATTCAATGAGAATGCGCTGTCGGGCATCTGCATCATGAATCTCGGACGGCTGGCATCGCTTTACGGACGGCGGCTCACGCTGCGGCTGAATTTGCTGCCGGAGATCCCGCCGGAGACCTTGCCGGAGGTGCTGGACATGCTCCTTGCGCAGCGCGGACTGCTGCCGGCATCGGAGCTTCTGACCGGACTGCTCCCGAAACGCATCGGGGAGCGCATTGTCAAGGAGGCCTTCGGGCATCTGACTACGCCCGCGGCGGAGCTCATTCCCGATCCGGATGCGGTCGGACGGCTCTGCACGGCGCTGACAGAGTGGGAATTTCCCGTGCTGGGGACTGCCGGATTCGATAAGGCACAGGTCACGGCGGGCGGCATTGCAGGCGAGAGCGTTTCCGATACGCTGGAATCCAAGGTCACGCCGGGGATCTACTTCTGCGGCGAACTGCTCGACCTCGACGGCGACTGCGGGGGATATAATCTTGCGTGGGCGTGGGCGTCGGGCATCTGTGCCGGACATGCGGCGGCGACATAAAACGTACATTTTCAGTTGGGAGTTAGGAGATAGGAGCTGAGGGTAAACTGCCTGCACGGGCTCCGTGTCGCGAGCCGGACGCTGCCAATTATAATAGAATACTCGGAACGCGAAAATGGATGCAGGCACTGCCTGCTGCGGAGGTGATTTTTATGAATTATCTGATCTATTCGCTGATCGGCGTCGGTGCGGCGCTGATGGTGATCAATGTGATCCGCTATCTGATATTCATGAGAAGCACCCGCGACGTGCTGTCCGGCAGCAAGCTGCACGATAAGATCTGGATGCAGGTTGCATTCGTGCTGCTCTCCTTCTTCCTGATCGGCTATATCCTTGTGGGCGTGTTCGGGCAGCCGGATCTGATGGTCGCCATGATCCTGTTCGGCGGCAGCGTTTTTGTTTCGATCGTGAATTATCTGATGGCAAAGCTGCTGGAGACCGCAAAAGAGCGCTCCATTGCTGTTGCGGAGACGATCATCGGCGCGGTGGATGCGCGTGATCCGAACCTGAACGGCCACAGCCGCCATGTGCAGAATCTCACGATGCTGCTTTTCGGCTGTCTGCCGAAGCATCTGCGCGGGGATATCAACCCGGTCTCCCTGGAATATGCCTCGCTGATGCACGATGTCGGCAAGCTCGGCATTCCGGAGGCGCTCCTCAACAAGCCCGCAAAGCTGACGGAGGAGGAGTGGATCACAATGCGCCTTCACCCGAAGATCGGCACGGATATCCTGCATCCGCTGAAATCATTTGAAGAGATCATGCCCTGGATCCTCTATCATCACGAGCGCGTGGACGGCAAGGGCTATTTCGGGCTGTCCGGCGAGGATATCCCGCTTGCTGCGCGGATCATCGCCGTTGCGGACACCTATTCCGCGATCACGATGCGCCGTTCTTACAAGGAGCCGCGTGCGCATGAGACCGCCATACAGATCATCCGCGAGGTTGCCGGCACGCAGCTGGATGCGGAGATCGCCGGAATCTTCTGCGATATCCCGAAAGAAGAGATCACAGCCTGTGCGACGGACAAGATCGAGATCGGCACGGATGCGGCGGATTCGGACTGCATCGCCGGCTGATAGAAAAAGCTGTGATTTGTTGCAGATCACCAATATTTGCCGCGAAAAACCTTCTGCATTTTTATTCCTGTTTTTTGTTGGTTTTTTCCGGCGTGTTACGTATATAAATTTAGACGGACTATGGATCCGTGAAAGGCAGGTGACGCTTCCCGTGGCGCACACAACGCAGCTGTCAGACGAAGAACTGATCGAACTGCTCCGGGAAGAACCCGAAAAAGGTTGTGAAGTGCTTCTGCGGCAGTACACCCCGCTTGTGCTGTCCATTGCACGAAGGCGGCTTTCAGGCTGCTGCACTGCCGAGGATATTGAGGAAATTGCGGCGGATATCTTATTCAAATGCTGGCAGCAGCGTGAAAAACTGAGCAGCGAGGACGGAAGCATCCGCGCCTACCTTGCAACGCTGACAGTCCGCCGATGCATTGACCATTACAGAAGTATTGCAAACAAGCCGGTCTCGGAACCGGTTGAACCGCTGGCAGAGCACCTTGCGGATCCGTCGCAGACGCCGGAGGAACACTATGTCACCACAGAGCGAAAACAGAAGCTCATGGATGCAGTCAAATCGCTCGGCCAGCCGGATACGGAGATCATCCTCCGGAAATATTATCAGAACCAGACCGCCGCGGAGATTGCGGAGGCGCTGCAAATGAATACGGGCGCTGTGGAGATGCGCCTGACACGCGCACGAAAAAAGCTCAAGGAACTGTTGGGAGGTGACGGGGCATGATGACAGATCACGAACTGAATATGCTGATGCAGTCGCTGACTGACGAGGAAGTCGGCAGCCTCTATGCCTCGCTGCCGGAATCGGCGGATGCAGCGGCGGCAGATCGCATCGCAGACCGCTTCTATCAGAAGTGTGCGGCGGCAGGCATGCCCGTCGCGGCAAAGGCAAAGCCGAAAAAGCGGCCGATCCTCCGCATGAAGTATCTCGGATTTTCGGCGGCTGCATGTGTCGCAGTGGCTGTCTCGGCAGCTGCGTACTATAATTCCCAGACAGAAAAGCCCGGTGTGATTCCGGAAACGACCGCTGCGGTGACTGTGACAGAGACCACGCAGACAGAGACCGTCACGACGGCGGCAGCGACCACCGCTGCAAAGCCCGCGAAAACCACAGCAGCACAGACGACAACCGAAACCGCATCGCAGACAACGGCAGCAGAGACCACGGCTGCGAAAGAGACTGCGAAAGAAACCACGACCGTGACAGAGACCACGACGGCATCAAAGCGCACGGAGACCGAACGCACCACCGCCTCCACCGCTGAAACACGCAGGACGACCGCTTCTTCGGCGGTACAGACGAGCACCACCGCAAGAACGGAGGCAAGCACGACCTCCGAACCCATGAAAGCGACAAGCGCCTCCTATGTCACAACGACGACGCAGACCTACATGAGTGCGTCGACCTATACCACTTCTTTCACGACGACGGAAATTGTGGTGAGTTCCGCAGCTGAGATGCAGACCACTGTCTCCACGACCACAACAACGACCGGCGGCGACTCCAACAAGGGCGGTACCAAGAGCGACCATGCTGCGATCTGGCTGGTGCATGCACCGTTCTGCAACACCTACCATGTGGGCGAGGATATCGACCTGACCGGCGCACGCGTCGGCATCTGGTATTACTCCTGCCGCGACGGCCTGCTGGAATCGGAGCAGTCGGTCTTGCTGACGGAGCGTCCGGAGCTTTTCACGATTGACGCTTCTGCATACCGCGCAGACACGCCCGGCACCTATCCGATCCGCGTGATCTATGACCGCGGAAGCGAGATCGGTTCCAATGTGCCTTCTCCGGCGAAATCCGTCAATATTTACGTGACAGTGATCGAATAACCACAAACAACACAAAACCCGAAAGCGGAGCGAAAATGCCGCTTTCGGGTTTTCATTTTGTGGATTGATCCTGTACGCCGTTAACGGTTCAGAAAACTGTTTGCGAGATCGCGGATCGCGGGATCCAGCTGCGCGTTTCCGGCGATTTCACTGAGCAGCGCCGTACCTTCTGCCGCCTGCACGCCGCCGTTGATGCAGCGGCTGAGCATCCAGACAGTGGAGAGCGCGGGTGCACGCCGCAGAGACGCGGACAGAAGCGGGAGATGTGCCGGATGGAACCGCTCGATGAAATGCACCATTGCGCCGGGCATGCCGAAATCGTCCAGCGGGTGGCGCTCCATAATCCCGAGCAGGTCGGCGATGATCTCCTGTCCTGCGCCGGCTTCTTCGAGCTGTTCCATGATCTCTTCGGATTCGTAGTCAAAATCGTCCGTGCCGACGAGCGATTCCAGTTTTTTCAGCAGTGCTTCCATCATGCCATATCCTCAAAAAAGACCTTGTACCAGACGAGAAACATATAAATCGTCCAGATTTTGCGGGAATTGTCCGCTTTTCCGGCGCGGTGGGCGTCGAGCAGGGCAACGAGCTTGTCCGTATAGAAGAATTGCTCCGCTGCGGGCGACAGGAAGCGCGCCTTCACGGTATTGTAGCAGTCCTCCTCCTTGAGCCAGACGCGGATCGGGACGGGAAAGCCAAGTTTCTTCTTCGCGGCGGTGTCAGATGTGCCTTTGGGTGTATCGCGCTTGGCGGCAAGGCGCATCGCGTATTTTGTGGTGTAGGGTGTCTGATCGTCCGTTTTCACGGCGTGGGTGACGCGGTATCTGTGCGGCAGACGGGATGCAACGTGCATGACCTCCTTGTCGAGGAACGGCACGCGGAGCTCCAGCGAATGCGCCATGCTCATGCGGTCGGCTTTCAGCAGGATATCGCCCGCCATCCACATGTGAATATCGAGATACTGCATCTTCGTGACCGGATCACAGCCCGCACATTTTTCGTAGAACGGCTTGGTCACTTCCTGCGGATCGGGCGCATCTGTGGTGATTTTCAGCAGCGCCTTGCGCTCCTTCGGCGTGAACATATAGGCATTGCCGACAAAGCGTTCTTCGAGGGTGCGGCCCTTGCGCACAAGGAAATTGCGTCCGCGCTTTGCAGGCAGCAGGGATGCCGCATTTGCGACGAGGCGCCGCACAGGCATCGGGAGTTTTTCGTATTTGGTGGAGTTCGGCTCGCTGTATACATTATAGCCGCCGAAAAGCTCGTCTGCGCCCTCACCCGAGAGCACCACCTTCACCTGTTCCGCTGCCAGCTTGCAGACGAAAAAGAGCGCAATGCAGGAGGGATCGGCGAGCGGTTCGTCCATGTGATACTGCACCTTTTCAAGCGCGTCCCAGTATTCCTGCTTGGTGATGACATGGCTGTAATTCGCCTTGCCGATGGCGCGGGAGAAGCGCTCCGCCCAGGAGATTTCGTTGTATTTTTCATCCGTGCCGAAGCCGACCGTGAAGGTCTTGTCCACATTGGCGACGGCTGCGACATAGCTGGAATCAACGCCCGACGAAAGAAAGCTGCCGACTTCAACATCCGCGATCTTGTGGGCAGAGACGGAGTCCTTGAAGGTGTCGGAGATCCGGTGTACCCAGTCGCCGAGCAGCGGTTCGTCGTCCGCTTCAAATTTCACATCCCAGTAGCGCTCTGTGAGCAGCGTGCCGTTGTGCCATGTGAAGCAGTGGGCGGGCAGCAGACGCTTGACGCCCTTGAAGAAGGTCTCCTCCATCGGCGAGTACTGGAAGGTGAGATATTCCTCCAGTGCGGCGGTGTTGAGCTCCTTTTTGAAGGCGGGGTGGTCGAGGAAGCTTTTGATCTCGCTGCCGAAGAGCAGACCGGAGCCGGTTTCGCAGTAATAAAGCGGCTTGATGCCGAAGAAATCCCTTGCGCCGAAGAGTGTTTTCGTCTTGGCGTCCCAGATGACGAACGAGAACATGCCGCGCAGACGGCTGAGCATCTCTTTGCCCCATGCGGCATAGCCGTGCAGGAGCACTTCGGAGTCGGTCTCCGTCCGGAAGATATAGCCCAGATCGCGGAGCTCCTCGCGCAGGAAGCGGTAATTATAGATTTCGCCGTTGAAGATCAGGACGAGCGTGCGGTCGCTGTTGTAGAGCGGCTGATTGCCCTGCTCGGAAACGTCGATAATCGACAGACGGCGGTGTCCGAGCGCGATATCCGCGTCGATATAGCTGCCGCCTGCATCCGGGCCGCGGTGACGGATGCGCTCCATCATCTTTTCAAGTACGGCATCGGCATGTTCAATTCCGGCAGGATTCGTAAATCCGACAATTCCACACATCAGGAAAGCACCTTCCTTGCAAATAATCTACCTTCTATTATACACCATTTGGAAGGATATTGCAAGGGGGAAATTTCCGCGATTTCCGAAAGCAGAAAACAGAAAGCAGGAAGCAGAAAGGAAAAGGTATTACGGCAGCTGTGGGAATAGTTAGGAATTAGGAGTTAGGAGCGACGCGGGTAGCCCAGCTCCTCTCTCCTAACTAAAAACGTCCGACCTGCGGCAGACAATACCGCGAGTCGGGCGCTTTCAATTATTCAGAATACTGTGAACGCGAAAATGCCTGCGCGGGTTCTGCGCTGAATTATGAATTATGCATTATAAATTGCCCGTCCCGCTTCTGACTGCTTCCGCGAATGCAAGGATCTTTGCGGGATCCTTTTGCCCGTCCGTTTCCACGCCGCTGGAGACATCCAGACAGTACGGGTTCAGCTTTGCCGCCTCCGCCGCGTTTTCCGGCGTCAGTCCGCCTGCGAGAAAAAACAGTCTGCCGATCTCACGTATCAGCGACCAGTCGAAGGATTCGCCCGTGCCGCCGTTTCCGCTGTCCAGCAGGATATAATCCGCCTGCGACTGCACAGCCCGCGCAAGATCCTCCGCGGAGTCAATGCGGAATGCCTGAATGACCGGCACATCGACTGCTTTGCGCAGCGCCGAAAGATATGCCGCGTCCTCCTGCCCGTGCAGCTGCACAAGCTGGATGATATCCGCCTGCACAAGCGAACGGATCTCTTCGATCTCCGCCCCGACAAACACGCCGACTGCCGGAATCTGCCTGTCCAAACGGCTGCGGATCGCCTGCGCGGTCTCGTGCGTGACTGTCCGGCGGCGGTTCGGTGCAAAGATCATGCCCGCGTAGTCCGGCTGAACGGCGTTCACATAGTCCGCGTCCTGCACGCGCATCAGCCCGCAGATCTTGAATTTCACCATGATATCAGAGCTCCTGTTTCAGATAGGCGAGCATCTGTGCCTTGTCCGGCGCACGCATCAGCGTTTCACCGATCAGGACGGCGTCTGCGCCCGCTTTTCGCGCATTGGCAACGTCTGCAGGCGACTGCATGCCGCTTTCCGCAACGAACAGTGCCTCCGCCGGCGCATACTGCCGCAGACGTGCCGCATGGGAGGAATCCACCGAGAAATTGTGCAGATTCCGGTTGTTCACGCCGATGATTTTTGCGCCGATCGCTGCCGCAGTTTCGATCTCGGATTCGTCGTGTGCCTCCACTAGAACGGAGAGCCCGAGCGAATCGGCGATTTCATGATATTCCCGCAGCTGCCCTTTATCGAGAATCGCACAGATCAGCAGGATTGCCGACGCGCCGAGGAGCTTGGCTTCGTAGATCATATAGGGATCGACCGTGAAATCCTTGCGCAGACAGGGGATTTTCACCTGAGACGCGATCTCTGCAAGGTAGCGGTCGCTGCCGAGAAAATAATCCGGCTCAGTCAGGACGGAGATGCAGTCCGCGTCCGCGGCTTCGTAATCCTTTGCAATTTGCAGATACGGGAAATCCTCCGCGATCAGCCCCTTGGAGGGCGATGCCTTCTTGCATTCGCAGATGAAAGAGAGCGCATCCTTCCGGAGTGCCGCTTCAAAGGGGAGATTCTCCTTCGGCATGATTTCCGCATCTGCACGGACAGAAGAAAGACTGCGCTTTGCCTTTGCGGCTGCGACGCGGTTCTGCGCGTGTTCCGCGAGTGTATCGAGAATCGTCATTGCACTCACCGGTTCGATGCGGCGACGAATGCGTCAAGCTGTGCAAGCGCCTTGCCGGAGTCGATCAGCTCTGCCGCGAGCTTCACGCCCTCTGCAATGGACTTTGCCTTATCTGCGATATAGAGTGCAGCGCCTGCGTTGATGAGAACGGCATTGCGCTTTGCGCCCTGTTCCTCACCGGAGAGGATGGCGCGGGTGATGGCTGCATTTTCCTGCGGATTGCCGCCGCGGAGTTCGTCCTTTGTGCAGCGTTCGAGCTTGAAGTCTTCCGGCGCGATGGTGTAGGTCTTCTGCTGTTCGATATCGAATTCGCAGACCAGCGTTTCCGCGCTCATGGAGATCTCGTCGAGACGGTCCATGCCGTACACGACCATGCCGCGGCGGACGCCCAGACGCTGGAGCACCTCTGCGATCGGATTGACCAGCGATGCGTCATAGACACCGATCAGCGTGCGGCGTGCGCCTGCGGGGTTGGTGAGCGGGCCGAGGATATTGAACACGGTGCGGACACCGAGCTCCTTGCGGATGCTGCCGACATATTTCATGGATGCGTGGTAGAGCTGTGCGAACAGAAAGCACATACCCACTTCGCCGAGCAGTGCCTTCGCCTTTTCGGGATCCTGCTTGATATTCACGCCAAGTGCTTCCAGGCAGTCTGCGGTGCCGCATGCGGAGGATGCTGCGCGGTTGCCGTGCTTTGCGACCTTTGCGCCGCCCGCTGCCGCAACGATGGCAGATGTGGTGGAAATGTTGAAGCTGTTGGAATTGTCGCCGCCGGTGCCGACGATCTCGAGCACGTCGTAATCATGTTCCACATGCAGTGCGTGCTCACGCATGGCTGCCGCACAGCCGGTGATCTCTTCGATGGTCTCCGCCTTGGTGCTCTTGGTGGAGAGTGCTGCGAGAAATGCAGCATTCTGGGTGGGTGTGGTCTCGCCGCTCATGATCTCGTTCATCACGGCGTATGCTTCTGCGTAGGTCAGATCCTTCTTATCAACGATCTTCTTAATAGCCTCTGCGATCATTTGAAATTACCTCCGTTTAAAAATGTGGAATTAGGAATGAGAAGTGAGAAATTGCTCATTTCTCATTTGAAAGAAAGTTTTTGAGCATGGTGATTCCGTTCGGTGTCAGAACCGATTCCGGATGAAACTGCAAACCGTAAACCGGCAATGTTTTATGCTGCACTGCCATGATCTCGCCGTCCTCGGTCTGTGCGGTGACGGTGAGGACATCCGGCAGCGTGGATTCTTCCGCTGCGAGCGAATGATACCGCGCAACGGGGATCTGTGCGGGCAGTCCGCGGAACAGCAGGCAGTCCTGCGAGACGTTCACGAGACTCTGCTTGCCGTGCATCAGCGTCTTTGCGTGGATGATATTGCCGCCGTATGCCGCGCAGATCGCCTGATGGCCGAGGCACACGCCCAGGATCGGGATTTTCCCGCCGAGCTTCTGCACCGTTTCGATGATGATGCCTGCGTCCTCCGGTCTGCCGGGGCCGGGCGAAAGGATGATGTGCGAGGGTGCAAGCGCTTCCACTTCGTCCACGGTCATTTCGTCGTTGCGGATGACGCGGATATCGGGGTTCAGCGTTCCGATATACTGATACAGATTGTAGGAAAAGCTGTCGTAATTATCAATCAGCAGAATCATTTCCGAGCACCTCCGCTTCCTTCAGCGCACGCATCACGGCAGCCGCCTTGTTGATGCATTCCTGATATTCCTTTTCCGGCACGGAATCTGCCACAATGCCCGCGCCGCTGCAAACATAGACTGTGTTATTCTTCTTATAGGCAAGGCGGATTGCGATGCAGGTGTCCAGATCGCCGCAGAAGGAAAGATATCCGACTGCGCCGCCGTAAATGCCGCGCTTGGTGCCTTCGAGCTCACCGATAAGCTGGCACGCACGGATCTTCGGCGCACCGGAAAGCGTTCCCGCCGGCAGCACTGCGCTCACGGCGTCGATCGCGTCGCAGTCCTCACGGATCTCGCCGCGCACCGTTGAGCCGATGTGCATAACATGCGAATAGCGCGTGATCTCATGGAGCGCTTCCACTTCGACTGTGCCGAATTTGCTGATCCTGCCGAGGTCGTTTCTGCCGAGATCCACGAGCATGTTGTGCTCCGCAAGCTCCTTTTCGTCTGCGAGCAGTTCGCGTTCGAGCGCCTTGTCCTCCGCTTCCGTCTTGCCGCGGGGACGGGTTCCCGCGAGCGGATAGGTGCGCAGGATGCCCTCCTCCAGCTTGACGAGCGTTTCCGGCGATGCGCCTGCCGCTTCGACATCTGTGCCGGAGAAATAGAACATATACGGCGAGGGATTCAGCGTGCGCAGGACGCGGTAGGTGTCCAGCAGCGAGCCCTCAAACGGTGCGGAAAAGCGGTTTGCAAGCACGATCTGGAAAATATCGCCCTCATGGATGTGGTGCTTCGCCTTTTCGACCATGGCACAGTATTCATCCTTCTGAAATGCGGGTGTCATTTCGCCGAGCAGGCGGCTTCTGGGTTCGGTGTGCTTCGTGCCGGTCAGCAGCAGTGTTTTCATCTGCTTGATGGAAAGCACCGCCTTGTGATACTCCGTGTCCGGATTGTCGAGCTTCATATTTGCGATCAGGATCAGCTTCTGCTTGAAATGATCGAACGCGATCACCTTGTCAAAGAGCATCAGATCGAGGTCGCGGAAATGTGCGTTGTCCTCCTTTGCGGTGCGGACGGACGGCTCGGAGTAGCCGAGAAAATCATACGAGAAATAGCCGACCAGACCGCCCGTGAACGGCGGGAGTCCGGCGATTGCGGGGCTCTTGTACTCCGCGAGCAGCTGCCGGAGATAGGCGCCGGGATTGTCGGTGTCGACGGTCAGACCGCCTGCGCTCAGCTTGCCGTTCATGCAGGAGACCGCGAGCTTCGGATCATATCCGAGAAAGGTGTATCTGCCGCTCTGACCGTTCTGTGCGGCGGATTCCAGCAGATAGGTGTGCGCGGAAACGTGCTTCAGAATGCGCAGGACTTCAATCGGTGTGAGTGCATCGGAGAGCATTTCGCACGCGACGGGCAGAACACGGTATGTTCCTTCTGCGGCGTAAGCGCGTGCTTCCTCCAGTGTGGGCGTAAACTGCATAACTGTTCCCCCTTACTGCATTGCGGCTTTCATGCTGCGGACATATGCCGCAACGGGCTCTGCGGAATCGGTCTTGTGCTCCGCGATCTGCTTGACAATTGCCGAGCCGACGATACAGCCGTCTGCGATCTTTGCCATTTTCGCGGCCTGCTCCGGTGTGGAGATACCGAATCCGATCGCACACGGGATATCGGTATATTTGCGGATCTGTTCTGTGACGGCGGCAAGGTCTGTGCGGATCTCCGAACGCACACCCGTCACGCCGAGACTGGATACTATATAAATAAAGCCCTCCGCATCCTTTGCGATCTCTGCAATGCGCTGATCGGAGGTCGGTGCGATCAGCGAGATGAAGTCGATGCCCTTTGCGCGGAAGACGGGGGCGAATTCCTCTTTTTCCTCATGCGGCACATCCGGCAGGATCAGTCCTGCGATGCCCGTTTCTGCGCATGCTGCTGCAAAGCGCTTGATGCCGTAGGAGAAGACCACGTTTGCGTAGGTCATGAACACCAGCGGGACGGTCACATCTTTGAGGGTGCGCACAAAGTCGAAGATCTTGTCGGTGGTCACGCCGCCGGAGAGTGCGCGGAGATTGGCACCCTGAATGGTCGGACCCTCCGCGGTCGGATCGGAGAACGGGATGCCCAGCTCAATGATGTCTGCGCCCGCCTCTGCCATTGCACGAACCAGCTTTCCGGTCGTTTCAAGGTCGGGATCGCCGCAGGTGATGAACGGGATAAATGCCTTGCCGTTCCTGAATGCATCCTGGATCTTATTCATAGATATTCTCCCCTCTGTAACGTGCGATTGCGGCGCAGTCCTTGTCGCCTCTGCCGGAAACCGTGATGACGATGATCTTGTCTTTGCCCATCTGCGGCGCGATCTTCATGGCGTGTGCAACAGCGTGTGCGGATTCGATCGCCGGGATGATGCCCTCGGTGCGTGAGAGATATTCAAACGCATTGACCGCTTCTTCATCTGTGACGGCGACGTATTCCGCTCTGCCGATATCGTGCAGATAAGCGTGCTCCGGTCCGATGCCCGGATAGTCAAGACCTGCCGAAATGGAGTAAACCGGCGCGATCTGACCGTATTCATCCTGGCAGAAGTAAGATTTCATGCCGTGGAAGATGCCGAGCTTTCCGGTATTGATGGTTGCGGCAGTTTCAAAGGTGTCGATGCCGCGGCCGGCTGCCTCACAGCCGATCAGCCGGACGGAGGAATCCTCGATAAAGTGATAGAAGGTGCCGATCGCATTGGATCCGCCGCCGACGCAAGCCATCACAGCGTCCGGCAGTCTGCCCTCCTTTTCAAGGATCTGCTGTTTGATCTCCTTGGAGATGACCGCCTGAAAATCGCGGACGATGGTCGGGAACGGATGCGGCCCCATCACGGAACCGAGGCAATAATGCGTATCGTCGATGCGGGAAGTCCATTCGCGCATTGCTTCGGAAACGGCATCCTTCAGTGTTGCCGTGCCGGATGTGACCGGGATGACCTCCGCGCCCAGCAGACGCATTCTGTAGACGTTCAGGGCCTGTCGCTTGGTGTCTTCCTCGCCCATGAACACGACACATTCCATGCCCATGAGCGCCGCTGCGGTTGCGGTTGCGACGCCGTGCTGACCGGCACCGGTCTCCGCGATGAGCCGCGTCTTGCCCATCTTCTTGGCGAGCAGTGCCTGACCGAGCACATTGTTAATCTTGTGTGCGCCGGTGTGGTTCAGATCCTCGCGCTTCAGATAGATTTTCGCACCGCCGAGCGCTTCGGTCAGCTTCTGTGCGAAATAGAGACGGGAGGGACGGTTTGCGTATTCATTGAAAAGCGTCTGGAGCTCCGCGTTGAACTCCGGATCGTTTTTGTAGTGGTTGTATGCCGCTTCCAGTTCGATCACGGCATTCATGAGCGTTTCGGGGATATACTGTCCGCCGTGAACGCCGAAACGGCCTGCGGGATTTGTCATAGTGAAAACCTCCTGTTGGTCTGGGGGAACGAAAAAACCCGTCCCCGACTGTATCATCAGTCAAGGACGGGTGTACGTATCCGTATACTCGCGGTGCCACCTTGATTCACACGCTCCCTGTGCGGAGCCTGTGCGCTTTTGCAGGATACCAGCATATCCCTGACAACTGACGTATGTCTGCACGTCGCAGTTTTACCGGAACATCCGACTGCGCCCTCAGCGGGCCATTTGCAGGACTGTGTTCTGCCCGGCTCTCAGCACCCCGGACTCTCTGGATGAGCATACCCTGTTTTATCTCCGCTTCAACGGTTTGATTCGTTGTCAATATCATACTCCATCTTTGCGGATTTGTCAATACCTAAATAAAAATATTTCTTATTTAACAAAATATGTGCGAGCAGAAAGTAGCAAGGATATCATCGCGTACCAGTCTGCCGGATGTTTTTAGTTAGGAATTAGGAGTTAGGAGAGAGAAGCTGAGAACGATGGGGGCAATTCCTAAATCCTAGCTCCTAACTCCTGACTTCGCCCCCGTCCCCGCGTGAAATTATCTCCTTTCTGCTTCCTGCTTTATTCTTTTCCCCTGCGCTTTTTGAAATTTTCATAAAAGGGCTTTACTTTTACGCACTAATATGCTAAAATAGAGGTACAGTATTTTTTTGTAGGAAAGGAGCATGCCGCTATGCCGAAACATGCCAAATCTGACCGCAGCCCGAACCTTCAGGATCTGTACGAAGCGTTCGCCGTTCTGGAGACCGCAGAGGAAGCTGCGTGCTTTTTGCAGGATCTCTGCACACCGCAGGAGCTTGACGCGATCGCCCAGCGCTATCAGATCGCCAAGCTGCTCTCCGAAGACCGCCGCTATGCCGATATCGTCACCGAGACCGGCACCAGCACCGCGACCATCAGCCGCGTGAATCGCTCGCTCTCCAGCCGCGTCAGCTCCGGCGGCTATGAGATCGTCTTTGCGCGTCTCAAGGCAAAGGCTGAAGGCGGAGAAGCCGGCAAATGAGCAGCTACGGCACCTTTGCCGCCTACTATGACGCACTCACGAAAAATGTTCGCTATGCCGAACGCGCCGAAGCACTCGACGGTCTGATCCGGAAATGGCTTGAAGAACCCATGCCGGAGCATATCCTCGTCGATCTTGCATGCGGTACGGGCTCGCTCTCCGAAGAGATGGCGAAGCGCGGATGGGACGTCATCGGGATCGACGGCTCTATGGAGATGCTGAATGAAGCACTCGACAAGAAATATGACAGCGGACTGCCCATCCAGTATCTGCAGCAGGATATGCGCGCACTGGATCTCTTCGGCACTGTCTGCGTGACGCTCTGCACGCTCGACAGCATCAACCATCTGCCGACCGTGCAGGATGTGAAGCGCGTCTTTGCGCGTGTGAGCCTGTTCGCAGAGCCGGGCGGGCTGTTTCTCTTTGATGTGAATACCGCATATAAGCACCGGAACCTGCTCGGGGAACAGTGCTTTGTGTATGAGCTGCCGGACGCGGTCTGTGTCTGGCAGAATCATTTGCATGCGGATGAACCGGAGCTCCCTGTCGATATCCAGCTCGATTTCTTTGAGCAGCTGGAGGGGAACAAATACCGCCGGATCACAGAGCAGTTCACGGAGCGCGTCTGGTCGGACAGCGTGATCCGCCGGCTGCTCGATGAGACCGGACTCGACCTGCTGGAAACGCTCGACGGCGACACCTATGCCGCCCCGACGCCCGAAAGCCAGCGGATGCTCTATATCGCGAAAAGCAGAAAGCAGACGGTGTGAACAATGGATGCACTCAATCTTTATCAGGAATATTTCGCGGCGGAATGTACGCTGAACGAGATTCCGCGCAGGGCTGTCCGCGTGATGCTGACGGCGGAATCCGGCGGCGGACAGATCTGCTATAAAGCCGCGGTCAATTTCTTCCGGCATGAGGACGCAGAGGATTTCTGCATCCAGTGCGACGGTTACTTTGAACAGGTGCTGTATCAGGCAAAGGGCAGACGCTCCAAAAAGCGGGAGGCGGAATATCTTTCGCATATCCGGGAATACGCCGACGCACTCGCATCTGCACAGAACGGCAGAATACTCTGGGAACAGACGATCTGAAACTATAACGAATGAGGATACATTTATGAAAAAAACATATCTTTTTGCGGCACTGGCAGCACTTTGCCTTGCTGCGTGCAATGAAAACAAAACCGACTCCGCACCCGCCGAAACCACGGCTGCCGTGACCACAGCGGCAGACACTGCTTCCGATACGACTGCGCCCGCGGAGAATAACGCATCCGGCACAGAACAGACGACAGCGGAAGAGACAGCACCGGTCACGACTGTTACCGTGAAAAAGGTGACACCGAAGCAGGCGGCAGAGCTGGATCTGGCAACGATCGCCGGAGAGTGGAGATACAACGAAACGAAGAACGGCAAAACAAACCAGATCGGCGAATTCATCATCAATGCGGACGGCAGCTTTTTCCATTATATCGTGGAGAACGACGAGATCCAGGATATGACCGGAACGGGAAAGATCACAGCCGAGGACGGAAAATATGTCTTCCGCTATGATGACGGCAAGGATCTCCTGAGCGCAAAGCCCTCGGAGAAGGATCCGCTCAATGCGCTTACGGAATCGGAGCAGCGGGGACTTGTGCGCTGTGTGGAGGATGCCATGCAATATGAGCGCAGCTATACGCCCGTGACGGAGCTGCCGAAGGAGAAGACCGGAACGATCGGCGTGGAACTGATCAGCGGCGGATATTGGTATTACGGCGAGATGTCCTGCTGGACATTCAGCGGCAGCGGACTGAACGGCACATTCACATATCAGAACAGTCTTTCCGCCGAGAAAACAGCGGATTCTGAGGTGCAGGGCAAGGTTGTTGTGGAACAGGGCGAAGACAATGCCGGCAAGCTGCAGTATTACTATAACTGCTACGCGGAAAGCGGAGATCTGCTCGCGAGTCTGGAGGCGGAAAGTCTGAACGGCAAGGATTCAAAGCAGGATAAAACGATCACGGCGGCATATCTGGTCAGCGCAGCGCAGGAAAATGCGGAGATGCGGTGGTCGGAAACAAAGCAGGAAAGCGAGAAGCCGGACGATGCAGCACAGGAAGGCGAAGCAGAGGCAGGCGCAGCACAGGAAGGTGAAGCAGAGGCAGGTGCAGCACAGGAAGGCGCAGAAGGAGAATAAAACAGCGCTGCCTGCCCGCACGGGGGAGAGCATATGAAAAAGACATGTTTATTTGCAGTGCTGGCAGCACTCTGCCTGACTGCATGCAATGAGAACAAACAGGATCCCGCGCCGGACGTGACCACGGCGGCGCAGACAACTGCATTCACTGTTGAAACAGCCGCGGAAACCTCCGAAACCGCGGCTGTCCCGTTTTCGGTTCCGGAGGTCACCTTCGAATTCGACGCGCCGCCCGTAACGCCGGAAACGACGGCAGCCGCAGCGACAGCCACAACGGCAGCACCGGCGGAGACCGACGACGGCAGAATCACGATCACCATACCCGTTCTGACTACAGGACCGCGGTATGCCGTCATAGATGCGGAGCCGGCTGTGCGGGAACCGGTCTTCCGGGTGGCGCAGACGGAAGAGGACAGACCGCGGATCACCCCGCAGGATGCCTCGAAGCTGGATGTGGAACGTCTGCGCGGTGTATGGACGTATATGCCTTTGGAGCGCATGCATATTGAATCCGGAAAGATCGTGTCGGGCGGGCTGTCCCAGATCGAGATCTGTGTTGCGGAAGACGGCGTGTTTTCTGCGTATATGGTCTCGGCTGACGAGTGGAACAAGTCGTATCTCATCGGCAACGGCAAAGTGACGATCGAAGGCAAGGAATATATATTCCGCCTGGACGACGGCCGTCTGATGCTGTCGGGGCATCCCGCTTCGTTTGAACCGCTGAATACGCTCGAGATCACAGAGCCGGATGATTTATTATGCATCAACCGGTACAGTAACGGCGTGATTCTCTATGACCGGCAGTACCGCCGCGTGGAAAAGGCGCAGGAGAGAGCGCTCAGCAGAAGCGGCGTTGATACACTCACAGACGGCTGCTGGGAAAACGTCGCCATAGAGAAAAAAGTCCGCGTGTACGATGCCGGCGTGATGGGCGGTTCCTTCGAGTTCTATGTGCCGGGCGAAGCCTTTTATACGAGCGGAAAGGTGTACCTGGAACAGGGGTTTGACAACGAGTGCAAGCTGCATTATTATTATAATTTTTATGATGATGACGGCGGAAAGGAACGGCTGATCCTGAGCATTGATGCAGAAGGCTGGTTTCAGGACAATCTTGGGCGCAAAGGATTGATACTTTCGGAGTGCTGGCATACGTATCTGGCTGATCAGCTCGGTCTCGGCTCCAATCAGTTCTATGAGATGCCGGATCCCGGTTCGCTTAGGGATATGCAATGACTGCAAGGAAGAAAAAACATGAAGAAGCATATGATATTTGCGGCGCTGGCGGCACTCTGCCTGACCGCCTGCAATGAAGAAAAAAAGGATTCCTCGCAGGAGGTGACCACGGCGGCGCAGACCACGGCAGTCACCCTTGAAACGATCGCCGCAGAGCAGTCTTCCGGTGTGACGGCTGTGACGACGGTTCCGCAGATCACGCAGAAAGCGGAAACCGCTGTCACCGTGGCAGTGACGTCAGAGACTGCAGACGGGAAAATCACAGTCACCATGCCCGCCGTAACAACGGCGCCGCTGTTTTCCGTGATCAATGATCCGCCGGCTGTGCCGTTCCCGGACAGCATGAATATACAGCTCGGAGAGGATTCTTTGCGGATCTCCCCGAAGGATGCCGCAAGGCTCGATCTTCAACGGCTGCAGGGCGAATGGAGCTATCTGCCGTTGAAAGGGATGCCGTATGCGGTCGGGCTGAGCGGGATGTCCGAGGATGACAGGGAGTCTCCGCTTGAGATCCATGTCGCGGAGGACGGTGCGTTTTCGGCATATATTCTGGAACGCTGGACCACCCCGAAGCTGATCGCCAACGGTAAGGTCACGGTTAAAAATGAGAGATATGTGTTCCGCTGTGATAACGGCAGCGAGATGCTGTCGGCGTATCCAGATCCGGAAGAGCCGCTGAATACGCTCTGTGTGAATGGATCGGATGAGACGCGCTTCAGCCGGTACACGGACGGCGTCCTTCTCTACGACCGCCAGTACCGCCGTGCGGAACAGGCGCCGCAGGGAGAGCGCAGCGGCGTCCGCGTCAGCACGCTTGCGGGCTTCAGCTGGGAATTCAAGAGCTCGGAATTTGATTCGTACCGCTTCCGTGTCTATGATGCGGACGAGATGAGCGGTTCCTTTGAATTCTCGTTTGAGGCGTATATGCATCCGGATACCCTGCACACGACAGGCAAGGTCTTTCTGGAACAGGGACTGGACAACGCGGGCGAGCTGCGGTATTATTATAATTTTTACGATGAGGCTGATGGAAAGGAACGGCTGATCCTGAGCCTTGAAGCGGAAAACATGATCACGGACGCCGGCGATACAAGAATGATCGCGCTGACGGAGTGTTATCATTTTTTCGCCGGAGGGCAGGTAGGCACCGGCAAAGCACGGTTTTGTGCGCTGCCGGAAAACGCATCCTGAGCATGCGGTGCCTGAGTCCGTTTTCGTGTTTCCGGTATTCTGATTTTGAACCAATGATTCCTGAAAAAATGCAGGCGCAGCAAACGATTTCTGACCGCCTGCATTTTTTTATTTTGGAGTGTAACACTTTTCTGCTGTTTCCGGACTTAGTAAGTGAAAGCACGGTACCGAATGCTTTGGAAAGGCGGTGGCTCAGATGGAAGCTACAGAAATTGCAGCGTTATTACGCGCACAGAATGAAAATGCGCTGACTGAAACAGCGGCGCGGTACGGCGGCATGTGTCTGCGGCTGGCACAGAATATCCTCGGAAGCCGCGAGGATGCAGAGGAGGTCGTAAACGATGTGCTGATGCAGCTCTGGCAGGCTGCTCCGAATGACGCTCCACAGAATCTGGAAGCGTATCTTGTGACGGTCACACGCCGGAATGCACTGAAATATCTGGAAAAGCGACAGGCGTTCAAGCGGGGCGGAAATGCAGCAGCCGTAACAGATGAACTGGATCAGCTGCTTTGTGCGAAAGAGAATGTCGAATCGGAGTATGATGCACGCACACTGCAGAATGCAGTCAGGCAGTTTCTTCTGACGCTGCCGGACGAACAGCAGACCATGTTCATCCAGCGGTACTGGTATTTCTGTACATCACGGGAGATTGCAAAAAATCTCGGTCTGAAGGAAAGCAAGGTGCGCGTGACACTGATGCGCCTGCGCGAAAAACTGAAAACAACGCTTCAGAAGGAGGGTCTGCTATGAAATCGAACGATTTATTGCGCGGGATGGAAGGAATCCCGGAGGATATTCTTTTGCAGAGCATGCCGGAATCCATGCGGAATGCAGAGCCGTTCCGGATGCAAACAAATCTCATCACAGGTGAAGCAGAAGATGACGCGGAAGTGAACCGTACAGAATGGAAACGCCCGCGCAGACTGCCGTATTATCTGGTCGGCGGCTGTGCAGCGGCATGCATCTGCGGACTGGCGGTACTGTTTCACAATGCAAAGCCGTCCACCGTACCGGAAACGCCGTCGTCTTCGACCGCGGTGACAACCGAAATCGGTGTCGCGGTCACGGAGATCACCGGAGCAAAGAATACAGAAATCATAACGAGCAGAGATACGAACGCGACATACACGACATACACAGAGAGTGAAAACACAAACACAACCGCAACAAGCGCCGTCGATTCGCAAACATACAATGTGAAAGATCTTGCGGGAGACTGGTACGTCGGGGAAGAATACTTTCTTCATATTTATAACTGCGACGTCCTGAACGGTTCTTATGATTACACCTATCTGGAATTTATCGGTGAAACGGAACACGCGACGGAAGAAGATCTCAAAAACCGGAGAAGCAAAGAGTGTACAGGAAAGATTCTTCTGGAACAGGGCACGGACAGCACCGGAATGACGCATCAGTATTTTAACTTCTACGACCAGAACGGAGCGCTGTTCCTGCGCGGGGACGCAGAGATGATCCTGAAAACAGAAAGCCTCGGCGACATGAACGGTGACGGTCTGACGGATACGGGTGCAGATTGGGAAATGGAATGGCAGCGGCAGTTTAAGCAACCGGATATTACGCAGAAAAAGCAGATGCTGTATTCGGAGGCATTCCCGGCAGATGCGCAGAAGATCGCGGGAAACTGGAGACTCGTGTATCCGACCGGCAAGTATCCGGACGGCAGTGATGATCTGGAAACAGTCAGTGAGCTGACTGTGCAGGCAGACGGCAGCTTCACGCAGTATTCTGTCCAGGACTATGAACGCGGCGGACAGATCGGCAAAGGAACCGTTTCCGCCAACGGCAATGAATATATCTTCCGCTATGATGACGGAACGACCGTGCGGATGGTGCCGAAAACGGAGGATCCGCTGAACGGTCTGACCTTTGTTAAGGGGGATGATGTTCCGTCCTCATCCAATACCTATCTGAACTGGATTTTCAGCCATGTAAAGGAAACCGGCTGGTTTGAACGGAACAGCAGTGAATATATCCCTTATGACCGGCAGTTCAAGCGCGTCGAAAAGGCACCGCAGGGCAAGGACAGCAAAATCAGTGTGAAGGCGTGTGCAGGACAATGGTATTCCGGGGAATCGTACAGGCTCAAAATAGATAATTGCAGCGACATAAGCGGTTCTTATGCTTTCCAGTATCTGGAATATATCGGTGAAGAGGAATACGCGACGGAAGAGGAGATCCGGAACCGGAAATCGCTGGACATCAACGCAAATCTTTATCTGGAACAGGGCGTTGACAACACCGGAAAGCTGCGGTATTACTATAACTTTTACGATGAGAAGGGCGAGCTGTTCATGAGCGTGGAGGCAGAACCGCTTCAGGAAGAGAACTTCACATCCTTTCGGTGTGACTATTTCTGGATGTGCTCATGTCCAGGAGAGCGATGGGAACGGATACCGGACGGATTTGGCTATGATTGGGATTAAAGCCGAAGACAAAGCAGGAAGCAGACAATACGCCTACAACGAATATGAATATTGCGGTGAGCCGGAGAATGAATGCGGATTCCCCTTGACAATGCGCGGAAAATGTGGTAGAATAAGGATTGTGAGCAGACTGTGCTGCCGCGGCGGCGTTTTAGCCGACGAGGAAAGTCCGGGCATCACAGAGCAGGATAACTGCTAACAGCAGCCGGAGGCGACTCTAGGGCAAGTGCAACAGAAACAGACTGCCGTATTTCGGTACGGTGATGGTGGAAAGGCGGGGTAAGAGCCCACCGGAGCGTATGAGAATACGCTGCCCTGTAAACCCTATCCGATGCAACGCTGATTGGTGCAGGTGGTCATAACGTCTGCTCGGCGGATCATCTGCAAAGGCGGCTTGAACGGTTCGGCGACGAACCGGCTAGATAAATGGCAGCGCATGTTTCCTTTGGAAACAGGACAGAACCCGGCTTACAGGTCTGGTCACATCAAAAGCCGATGCGAACTTGCTCGCGTCGGCTTTTTTCATGGGAGGAACATATGGTAAAGGTAACGATAAAAGGCACAGAATACACGGTCGAGGGTACATTTGATTTCGGCTATATCGGACTGTTCCGGGACAAACAGATTGACCTCTATAATCTGGAGGAAATCGTTCTGGTTCCGGAGGAAGACCGCGAGGGAGATTACTGGGACAGAGCAGTCAAGACCTTCGGAATTAAGGGAACATCGGACGAAGCAGTTTCCGAAGCACTGACACTTTATATCAACAACTTTGAAGCAAAGGTGCAGAAGCATATCAAGGAGATCAACAATAACCTCATTGCAAAATTGGCGGAGCATTGGCAGGACTGCGGAACGCCGTTCTGGGATGAAAGCGGCGAGCTGTCTCTGCCGGAGCATATGGCGGAATTTGAGGCAATTCAAGCAACGGACGAGTTTGAAGAAACGATTGATGAGATCGTGGCTGACTATATTGACGAGCCGAATAACGGCACAAAGGAAAAGTGCGACGCAGAGGCAGAGATGCGGCGGCTGTTCCCAATATTTGACTGGGATAAATTCCTCAGCAATATGAAGCCGAAGTGTGTATGCCCGGAATTTGACGGTCATATGGGCTTTGATGTTAGTGACGGGTTCGGTTTCCATACTTTCTGCTCTGCGGTTGCCGAGCTGGATGATGAACTGCGCTTTCTGCGCTGGGATAATATGTAAGGTAATACCTGCATCCATCTTTGCGTTCGGGAGACTGTATTCCCGTGCGCAAACACGAAAGCAGCAAGAAGAAAGAAGAAAGAAAAAATGGTTCAGGTAACAGTAAAAGGGACAGAATACACGGTCGAGGGAACATTTGATTTCGGTTATATCGGATTGTTCCGGGACGAACAGATTGAACTCAATAATTTGAAGTACACTGTTCTGGTTCCGGAAGAAAAACGTCGGGGAAAGCGGTGGGACGAAGATGCTGCGATTTATGGCATCAAGGGAACATCGGACGAAGCAATTTCCGAAGCCCTGACAAACTATATCAACAACTTTGAAGCAAAGGTGCAGAAGCATATCCGGGAAATCAATAATAACCTCATCGCGCAAATGGCGGAACAGTGGCAGGCGTGCGCAACGCCGTTCTGGGAGGCGAGCGATGAATTATTTCTGCCGGAGCATATGGCGGAATTTGAGGCCATCCACGAAACGGACGAGTTTGAGGCAACCATTTCGACGATTGTGTGTGATTATATCGAGGAGCCGAATAACGGCACAAAGGAAAAGTGCGACGCAGAAGCAGAGATGCGGCGGCTGTTCCCGATATTTGACTGGGACAAATTCTTAAGCAATATGAAGCCGTCCGCTTTATACCCTGCATTCAACGGCAATATGGGCTTTGATATCAATGACGGCTTCGGGAGCGATATTTTTTGCGAAGCGGTTGCCGAGCTGGATGATGAACTGCGCTTCCTGCGCTGGGACAATATGTAAGAGGGGAGCCCCCGCCGGCAATTTCGCAAAGACAAAGGTACAGCGCAGTAACGGAGGAATGAATATTTGAGCCGCATGACACTGAACGTGGACGGCGATGCGCCGCGCACACTGGGCGATTTCCTGCGGAAGGAACACGGCATTTCCGCAATGACTGTCCGGCGGCTGAAAAATGTGCCGGACGGCGTGACAAGACGCGGCGATCTGGTGCGAACGGTGGACGATGTGTTCCCCGGCGATGTGATTTGTCTCCATCTGCCGGAGGAATCGCCGCACGAAAAAAATTTTGAGATGCAGATTCCGGTGCTCTATGAATCGGAGACGGCAATTGTGGTGAACAAGCCGGTGAATGTGCCGTGCCACCCATCCATGCTCCACCGGAATGATACGCTTGCGAACTGGTTTGCAGCGCATTATCCGGAGGACGGCTTTCATCTGGTCGGGCGGCTCGACCGCAATACCTCCGGCGCGGTGCTGATTGCGAAGAATACCATTGCCGCACACGCACTCCCCGATTCGGTCTCCAAGCGCTATTTCGCGCTGATTCCGCCGGGGCTTTCGGGCAGCGGCATGATCGACGCGCCGCTCGGCCGTACCGCGGAATCGGTCATCACGCGCTGTGTGCGGCCGGACGGGCATCATGCGGTCACGGAGTATGAAGTGATTGGCGGGAATGAGACGTGCACGCTCGCCGCGCTGCGTCTGCGCACCGGCAGAACGCATCAGATCCGCGTCCACATGGCGTATATCGGTTATCCCCTGCTCGGCGATTCGCTCTACGGCGGCGACTGCTCGCTGCTCTCGGAGCATGCGCTGCACTGCGGGGAGATCACGTTCTGTGATCCGGCAGACGGGCAGACGGTCACGGTGAAAGCACCGCTGAGGGCGGATATGCAGGCAATCTTAGGTGAAGAATATGTTTGATGAGATTTTGCAGACGGTGAAGGTCTGGCTGACCACGATGCAGCTTCAGTATACGGACATCACGGTGACAAAAATCAGCCATACGCCGCACGGTCTGACGGTACATATGGAATCAGGGAGGTATATCGCGCAGCTCAATGTGTCAGAGCCGGATTTCCGCCCCTACCGGTATGCGGAATTCTATATTCTGGACGCGGAAAAGGAGATTGACAGCCCGCCCGCATATCTTTTTCAGGATAAAGACGGCGATTCCGTGCAGGATATCATAGGTGGGCTGACTGCCGGCATCCATCTGATGGCAGGCGATACGTAAGAGGCTCCCCATGTGTATTGACTGGAAACTGGAAAAGACAGCGCCGGCATTTGCTGAGATCCGCGCCGCGCAGAAGACTGTCCGCTCACAAAATACACTGGAAACGCTGTTTGTGTTTGCAGGGCTGCATCTGTTCTCGCTGCTGCTGATGATGGGCTGCAGGCGCATTTTACTGGCGGTCGGGGCAGCGTTCTGCGGCGGTACGCTTCCGGCATATGCGGCGGAGCTGATTTTGCTGGGCTGTACGGGCATCCCGATCCTAAGCTATTTCGCATATGCGCGGTATATCGAACAGCGTTCCCCGCGCACGATGGGCTTTCTGCGGCGCGGCGCGCTTTGGAAGTACGCGGTCGGAGCGCTCGCGGGAACGGCAATGACGGCGGGTGCGGTCATGATCCCGTATCTGCTCGGTGCAGCGGCGTATGGCGGGAGCACGCCGGAAAACATCCTGCCCGTGCTGGGGCTCCTCCCCTTCTGGATGATCCAGGGGCTGAGCGAGGAACTCGAATTCCGCGGCTATTTCATGCTGACGCTCGGCCTGCACGCCTCTCCGCTTTCGGCGGTGTGCATCAGTGCGCTGGCGTTTTCGCTGGCACATATCGGCAATGCGGGCATCACGCATTTTGCTTCAGTGAATCTCCTGCTTGCGGGCATTCTGCTCGCGCTGATCTTTCTGCGGACGGGTAGCATCTGGTGCGGGGCTGCACTGCATACCTTCTGGAATCTGGCACAGGGCAATCTGTTCGGGATTTCGGTAAGCGGCGGAGAACAGAGCGTGTCAGTGCTGCACTATGCGCCGGTGCCGGGCGCGGAGAAATGGATCTCCGGCGGCGATTTCGGCATTGAAGGCAGCATCGGCTCGGCGGCGGTCTATCTGCTGGCGATCCTGATTGTATGGCTGCTTCCGCAGGCAGCGGGAAACGCACGCGGCGGACAGCGCCCGCATCCATCTCCGCGTTCCGGGAAAATCTGAATGGAATCCCCTGCTGATTTTTATATAACCAAAGGAGAATGAGTTGTTATGAGCAAAAGTATGATTCTGGTTCTGATGTTTGCGTTGATCGCGTTGCTGGCGGTCGGTGCCGTGGCAGCGTCGAAGGGCGGCGGCCGGCGGGGCGGGAACGATTCCTCCTCTTCCTCACTGGACAGTCTGCCGTCCTCGGAGATCGTGATCACGCCTTCGCAGATCCCGAGCCGTATCCACGTGCAGATCCCCGGCGGCTTCACGGAGACCTCCTCCGATGCCTACGACAAGTATTTCATCAAGAACGATGCATCCATCATCATCACGGGCGAAGAGCAGCCGGGCATCGGCGGTCAGACAGAGCAGTACACCGAGCAGGTCAAGCAGATGTACGAGCAGACCGCGGATGAATTCAGCCTGATCAAGGATGAGCCAGAGAAGGTGAACGACTATATGGGACATATACTCGAATTCACCTATGCGATCATCGGTAAGGATACCCGCGCTGATATGCAGTGCATGACGGCGATCTTCGTCAAGGACGATTATATCTACGTCATCACCTGCAAGAGCCGCCGTGAGAATTACAGCAATTACCGCGAGAATTTCTCCCAGGTCATCAAATCTGTCACCATCGACGATCCGTCAGTGCCGGTAGACGCTTACGTGAACGGCGAAGTGACCGTTCCGGAGACCGTACCGGCAGTCACAACCACCGAACCTGTGCTGTATGTGAACTGATTTGGTAAAAATACCGTCAAAATGCACAAATACGGGTGTTAAAAATCCACAAACCAAACAATCTTTCTTTTTTTCTGAAAAGGGATTTGACAAAACGGGGATTTTTGGGTATAATATAAGATGAACTGTAATATGCCGAATTGTGCTGTTTTGCACAGGGGGCAGGCAGTCACAAACCTGCATCTTTGTGTGTCAGAATATACGGATCACTGCCGCAACCGACCTTTTCCGGCAGCCTGTACGCGGCTGTGCCGGTACGGGCTCCGCACCGCGGTATTGAAAGGAGTCTTTACGTTATGTCAAAAATGATAGCAGTTACGTCCGGTAAGGGCGGAACGGGAAAATCTTCCATCTGCGCAGGTCTTGGCTATACACTTGCAAAGCAGGGCAGCCGCACGCTGATCATCGAGCTGGACTTCGGTCTGCGCTGTATTGATATCATCTTCGGCATGACCGGTCAGATCAAGTACGATCTGGATGACGTGCTCAAGGGCAAGGTCAAGACCGTGGACGCTGTTTCACGCGTGCCGATGGCTTCGAACCTCTTTGTGCTCTGTGCGCCGAAGAACCCCTTCCTCTCCGTGACGGTCGAGCAGATCCAGGATATCTGCCAGTCTGTGAGAAAGTATTATGACTACATCATCATCGACACCGGTGCAGGTATCAACAACCACGTTTTCGATATCGTGGAGCAGGCAAACCTGATCCTCGTTGTGACCACGCCGGATCCGATCTGTGTGCGCGACGCACAGATGATGTCCGATGAATTCTACACACGCGGCAACCGCCGTCAGCGCCTTATCATCAACAAAGTGAGCAAAAAGGCGATCGGCGCAGAGCTCGTGCGCGACCTCGATGAGATCATTGATACTATCGGCGTTCAGCTGATCGGCGTCATTCCGGAGGATTACCAGCTGGTGATCGCGACCGGAAAGGGCGAGCCGATCCCCTCGACCGCGCCGAGTCTTGCTGCCTTCGATGCGATTTCCCGCCGTCTGCGCGGAGAAAATGCGCCGCTCACTGTCAAAATCAATTGATATACTCATATTACAATATAAGAAAGGATGACTAACTATGACCATTGCGCTGATTGCCCATGACGCAAAGAAAGAGCTGATGATCCAGTTCTGCACAGCTTACCGTGTTGTGCTGAGCCACCATAACCTTTGTGCGACCGGTACGACCGGCAAGCAGGTGGCGGAGGCGACCGGACTTCCGGTCAAGCGGTTCCTCTCCGGCTCACAGGGCGGCGGACAGGAAGTCTCCGCACGCATTGCGTGTGATGAAGTGGATGTGCTCCTGTTCTTCCGCGATCCGATCAATCCGAAGGCGGGCGAAGCGAACGATATGGATCTGCTGCGTCTCTGCGACGTGCATAATGTCCCGGTTGCAACCAACATTGCGACGGCGGAGGCACTGATCCTCGCACTGGAGCGCGGCGATCTCGACTGGCGCGTCAACGAGCACCCCACACTCTGAGCACGATTTGATTGCCCCTTTGTCCGAAGGGGCAATTCTTATGCACCAAACATGAAAGGAAGTTTTTATGGCAAATCAGATCACAAGACCGGTCGGCACGGAGGATGTCACGCCGGCACAGATGTACAAGTGGAACACGGTCGAGCGTGTTGTGAAGCAGGCAGCGGCGAGCTTCGGCTTCTCCGAGCTCCGTGTCCCCACCTTTGAATCGACAGACCTCTTCTGCCGTTCTGTCGGCGAAACGACCGACGTTGTGCAGAAGGAGATGTATACCGTCTACGGCGGCGGACAGCCCGATCCGAAGAAGCCCCTGACGCTGCGCCCCGAGGGCACTGCCGGTGCGATCCGCGCAATGCTTCAGAACGGTCTGCTTTCCGAAGCACTCCCGCAGAAGATCTTCTATATCCTCTCCTGCTTCCGTCACGAGCGCAACCAGAAGGGCAGACTGCGTGAATTCCACCAGTTCGGCGTGGAAATGGCTGGTTCTGCGCGTCCGGAGGCGGATGCGGAGATCATCCTGCTTGCCAAGACCGTGCTTGACACGCTTCAGCTGAAGAATATCCAGCTCAATATCAACTCCATCGGCTGCCCGACCTGCCGCGCCAAGTACACCGAGGCGCTGAAGGCATACTTTGCCGATTACCGCGAACAGCTCTGCGAGACCTGCCAGAGCCGCCTTGACCGCAACCCGATGCGCATTCTGGACTGCAAGAGCCCGGAGGATCAGAAGATCGCGGAGAATGCGCCTGTCATTCTGGATTATCTCTGCGACGACTGCAAGGCACACTTCGACACGCTCCAGTCGATCCTCAAAGCGATGAAGGTGGAGTATGTCATCAATCCGAAGATCGTCCGCGGTCTGGATTATTACAGCAAGACCGTGTTCGAGTTCGTCACGACCGATATCGGCTCGCAGAGCACGATCTGCGGCGGCGGACGCTACGACGGACTGATCCAGCAGCTTGGCGGCAATCCTACGCCGGCGCTCGGTTTCGGTATGGGCCTTGAGCGCGTGATCATGACGATGGAGGCACAGGGTGTCGAGTTCATGCAGGACGCTCCCTGCGATGTGTATTTTGCCCCGATGGACGATGCGGCGCGTCCGGCAGCAATGCAGCTTGCAATGGCATTGCGTGAAGCCGGACTCCGTGCGGAATTCGACCTGATCGGCAGACCGTTCAAGTCCCAGATGAAATATGCAAACAATATCGGCGCGAAGTATCTGCTTGTGCTCGGCTCGAATGAGCTGGAGGCAGGCAACGGAAAGCTGAAAAATATGGAGACCGGCAAGCAGGAGGATGTGCGCCTCGATACGCCGGAACACTTCCTTGAAGATTACACCGCGTTTTCCTGCGGCCTTTCGATCTGACAGAGAATAACGGAGAAAACAAAACATGAAGGAATTTTTTCGCAGGCTGTCAGATTTTCTGCGCGGCGGATTTCTGGTGCTGCTTGTGCTGACTGCTGCGGCGCTTGGGATCTACCGGATCATGATGCTGCAGGTTAAGGATCAGCAGGAAACGGAAAAACCGGCGATCCCGCTGAACCAGAACGTGTATTCCCAGATCATGCCTGCCAACCGCGGTCAGATCGTGGATGCGGCGGGCAAAGCGCTGATCTCCAACAAATCGGGCTATAATCTGGTTGTGGAAAAAGCGTATTTCCCGACGGATCACGCTGAGGGCAATGCAGTTCTGCTCAATGCGGCAAAGCTGCTTTCGGAGGAGGGCTATGCGTGGAACGACACGCTCCCGATCTCCAAGGATCAGCCGTACACCTTTGAAGCGGGCAGAGAAAAGGATGTTGCCGCGCTGAAAAAGAAGCTGCGTCTGAATGATTATGCGACGGCCGAAAACTGCGTGGACAAGCTGATCGCCGACTATGAGATCTCCGCGGAATACACGCCGGAGGAACAGCGCACCGTCGCGGGCATCCGCTATGAGATGGTGCTGCGCGATTTCTCGATGTCGAATCTCTTTTATCTGGCGCAGGATCTCGATATCCGCACCGGCACGCGCATCAAGGAGCTTCGCGTTGAGCTGAAGGGCATCAATATCGCGGAGGAATCCATCCGGACGGTCGTGCGCGGAGATGTGATCCCGCATGAGCTCGGTTATGTCGGTCCGATCTATTCGCAGGATGAATTCAATGAGCTCCGCAACGCCAATCCCGCCGCGGAATATGCGCTCTCCGATCAGGTCGGAAAGACGGGACTCGAATCGGCGCTCGAAGATACACTCGTCGGTACAAAGGGCGTGAAGCAGATCACATTCACGAACGGCGAACTGACCTCTGTTGAAGTGACCAGAGAACCGGTCGGCGGAAAGACTGTTCAGCTGACGCTCAATGCCGATTTCCAGACCGGACTGCAAAAGATTCTCAGCGATTACTGCTACCACCTCCGTGCGACCGACAAGGAGTGCCGCAAGGCAAACTGCGGCGCGGTGGTCGTGCTGGATACGCATGACAACGGTGTGCTCGGTGCGGCGACGCTTCCGACCTACAATCTTTCCGATCTGCTGGAGGATTACAATGCCGTTGCGGAACGCGCCGATCAGCCGCTGATCAACCGCGCTACGGACGGCATGTACCGCCCCGGTTCGACGTTCAAGACGATCACAGCGACTGCCGGTCTTGCGACGGGCAATATCACCGGGAGCACGGTGTTCGACTGCGGGCGGAACTGGAAATTTCACGACACCATGTTCCACTGCACCGGATCGCACGGCAATATCACGGTGACACGCGCACTGACAGTCTCCTGCAACATCTTCTTCTATGAGCTCATCAATAAAATGGGACTCGATGTGCTGCTGGACTATGAGCAGATGTACGGGCTCGGCAGCTCGCTCGGTCTGGAATCCGGCGATTCCGCGGGCTATCTCGCCTGTCCGGAAACCTACAAAACGCTCGGTGTGGAGTGGCATATCGGCGATATGATCCAGGCTGCGATCGGTCAGTCGGAAATTCAGGTCACGCCGCTGCACATGGCAGTCGTGGCGTCCACGATCGCGAATGAGGGTGTGCGCTACAAGCCGCATCTGGTTGCATCCACCTGGAACAACGCGATGACCGAGCAGATCTCCGCATATGAACCGGAGATCGCCGGAAAGATCGAGACGAACGGCAGAACCGTCTATTCACTGATCGAAAAGGGCATGATCGGTGCGGCGCAGACAACGATGCCCGCGCAGTATGACCTCAACAAGATCGGTTTCGATGTCGCGATCAAGACCGGTACGCCGCAGTCTCCCCGCGGAACGGATACATTCGTGATCGGCTACGCACCGGCGAATGATCCGGAGGTGGCATTCTGCGCGATGGTTGAGGGCGGCAAGAACGCGAAATACATGATCCGTCAGATCCTGGAGCTCTACGCAAAGACCTACCCGGATTCGACGATCGCAAAGCGGATCAGAACGCTTTCAAGTGAAGAGGAATCCGCCAAAGTACAGTAAAAAACACCCGGCATCACAGATAACGTGATGCCGGGCGTTTTGTTTTGTGCGGGAATTATTTCAGTGTATTCATAAGCTCCTGATAGTTGTACGGGATGGAGCCCGTGCCTTCAAAGCGGTTCATGCGGATGGTCAGACCGGTGTATTTGCTGTCGTCCATCACATAATAATTGTTTGTCTCAAACTCGATGAAGCGCAGTGTGCGTTCATGTCCGTCCTTGTAGGTGAACTTGATGAACATGGCGGCTTCTGCTTCGGGATCGGGCTTTGCATAAGGCGCGGTGTCGGTGAACTGCAGCATGATGAGTGAACGCAGCAGGTTCTGGAAGAGCGTATTTGCCTTGTCGTTGTGCAGCGCGGTGATATCTTTGCCGTCGAGCGAATACTGTGCGTTCTCGGTGTCTACATCCAGTTTGAAGTGCAGATCTGCCGCTGCGCTGAGATCCGCCTCGATTGCGCTCAGATCTGCCGCAGCGATTTCAGCGCAGTACGGATAAACATAGCTGCTCAGCTTTGTGTTGAGGAAGGAGACATTCGCCTTCTTCACGCGGAAGACCTGTTCGCTGTTCTTGAAGTAGCCGTAGATCTCGGTGTCGCTGGCGTCGCCGCCGAACCAGATCTCCTCCTCCATGGTGGAGGTGTTCTTCTTGCCCTTGAGCACGAGGATATCGTGCGGATTGTCCAGACCGTACTGCTTGAGGTCGGTCGGGTGTTCCGCCACATAGGATTCGACGGTCACGCGGACGAGAATATCCATCATGTTGTCGATGTTTGCCTTCTGGACGCTGTATGTGCCGGGCGCATTGAGGTTCCAGCTGTAATCCTCGGCTCTGGTCATCTCGGCGACCAGCTCGCCGTCGCGTGTCTGCTTGTAGTAGGTCACGAGGTTACTGAACGTATCGAAGAGATACATGTTCTTGAGCGTGTCCTTTGCCACGCAGAAGATCGAGCCGGCTTCGTAGCTGATGGTGAAGACGTCGTTGGAGCCTTCGATCATCGCATAGAAAGCGTTGTTGGTGGGAGTATGGTCGCCGACATAAAGCGTGTACGGGTGATCTTCGCCCGTGTCAGTGGTGTAGGCCTTGAGTGTGACGGGATGATCGAAACCGTAGATGCTGGTATCGGCGCAGTCGGACGAAACAGTCTTCAGGGATTTCAGATTGCAGAGGTAGTTGCAGATCGCGGCGATGGCATAGCTGTTCACGTTGAATTTGTCGCCGGCGGTCAGCTGCCATTCGGCTTCATCCGGATTCCACTTGAACTCAAAATGTCCGTCCTCGTTGTCTACGGAGATGCGGTCGGTCTGGGAGGGTTCGAAGCTGATGAGCTGCTGCGGGCCGCCGATCGCTTCGCGCTCCTTTTCTTTCTGTGTGTGTTTGTCCACGAAGATGAAAACCACGGTCAGGATGGCTGCCGCAGCCGCGAGAATGATCACCCATTTGAATTGCTTCATGCGTTTCTCCTCCTCAGCCAGACGAAGACGCCGGCTGCTGCGACAATGATCGGCAGAAATACAAAGACTGCGATCATTCCGCTGGCCTCCTCGGAACTGTTGATGTTGAAGCTGTCGTAGGTGCGTGCCTTATCAGCAATCTCCATGTCGACATCGGAGTCATACATCCAGGTGATGGTTGCAAGGAACAGCTGCAGGGGCATGATGTAGAATTCGTTGGAGGAACCCTCGTTGGTGATAATCATGGACGAACCGAAGACCGTCATCTTTGCGTTGTTGCGCTGGGTGTCCTCAGAATACATTGCGAGGGCGAGCTGCTGACCGGTGACCTCGCTCGGATCCTTTGCAAGACCGCCCCACGGCTCGGAGAGCGCAGTCCCCTGCGTTTTCAGGAGCACGTCCTGGTTCATTGCGCCGTAATTGTCCGCGAAAACGGAGAAGAAGCTGCGGGATGCGGGCATGTAGGTGAGGATGGATTTTGCGCCGGTGAGCTCACTGGTGATGTTGTATTCTGCATCCGCTGCTGCGTCGGAGATATCGCACATGAAGATATAGGGATCGCCGGACTTGTGTCTTGCGGTATCGGTCTCGTGGATGCGGTCGTAGTTCATGCCGATGCAGAAGGTGGACATGAGCTGTTCGAGATGCTTGTAGGCGAATTTTCCGTCGTTCGGGCCGATCAGAAGGCTGATGTTGCCGCCCTTCTTCGTGTAGTCATAGAGCTTCTGGAACTCCTCTTCGGTGATGTCCTTTTCCGGACCGCAGATGACGACGATGCAGGCATCATCCGGCACCTTTTCCTGGTTGATGAGGTTCAGCGATGCCGTTCCGTAGTTGTAGTTGTTGAGGTTTGCGCAGAGCTGGCTCATATTGTCGAGCGTTGCTTCGCCGTGGCCCTCAAGGAAGTAGACGACCGGAAGATCGCCCTCCACGACGGACTTGATATAGCCGGTGAAATAGTTCTCTGCGCAGAATTCCGCCATCTGTGTATTGCCGTTTTCGTCTGCCTGATAAGCGTACATCATTTTGCCGGGCAGACGCTTGACCATGCCGTTATAGGAGAACAGAAAGTCACTGTCCTGGAGATTGTAGATGTTGTCCGGATTCAGATCTTTGAGCTTTTCAGGCTCCGCATCGGAATCAAAGTCGATGAGATTGAAGCACTCGTGTGCGTCGTAAGCCAGAAGCGTGCGGTACAGTGCAAGCAGATTCAGGTCTTTTTCGATCTCTTCCATTTTCGTGAGGAAGTAGACATCGACTGTGATGTTTTCCTCATCGAGCGATTTCAGGTATTCCTCCGTTTTCGGCGTGAGCGTGTAGAGGCTGTTCGGCGTCATGTCCACATAGACATTGAGACGGTCGAAGATCAGGTTGACCGGAACAGCGACAATCAGCACCAGTACGGAAAGCACGACCGCAAGCAGGGTGTACTTTTTGTTTTTAGAATAAGCAGATGTTTTCATGTTATGGTATTCCTCCGATCACTCAGCCGCGGCTCCAGCGGCGTTTTTCAATAATGATGATCGTCCAGATCAGCACGACCGCCGAGAGCGTAAGGAAAAATACCAGATCGCCGAGGCTGAACAGTCCCTGTGAAAAGCCTGCGAAGCGGGACTGCGTGGAGAACCACTGGAAAACCTTTGCGACTGCCGGCATCGACTGAATCAGCGCGGTCTCGGTGAAGCGGTCGAGGAAGACCACGATCAGCATGGCGCCTTCGCCGAACACAGCCGCGAGGATCGGGCTGTCCGTGAGTGCGGAGGTCAGCATACCGACTGCAATGCAGACGAGTCCCCAGAGGAAGAAGCCTGCGTAGCCGCAGATCAGGCTTGAAACGACCACGCTGCCCTTGATGAAAGCAATCAGCGGGAAGACGAGCGTCAGGAGGAGCATCACTGCGAACACCGTGACGACGGCGAGATACTTCGCAAGCACGACCTGCCAGATGGTGATCGGTGCGGAGAGCCAGATTGTTTCGGTCTTTGCCTGCCGTTCCTCTGCGAAGGTGCGCATGGTGAGCAGCGGGATCATGAAGATGAAATAGAAGAAATTATTATAGAAGATCTCGGAGAACGAGAATTTCAGCACGTTGGAATCCATCGTGGAGATGCCGCGGATGAAGCTCAGCGAGAACACCAGCAGGAACAGCGCACTGATCACATATGCGAACGGCGAAAAGAAGTAAGACTGCACTTCCTTTTTATAAAGCGAAAACATTTCAGTCTGCCTCCTTCTGCTTTCCGGCTTTTTCTTCCGCTTGGCGCTCGGCTTCCATTTTCTTTCCGAGCTCTTCGAAGGCGGCTTCGCGGCTGGTTGTGCCTGTCTGTGTGAGCTTGACGAACGCTTCTTCAAGGCTTGGCTTTGTAGACGTGATCTCCAGCACCATGCAGTCTTGTCCGACCAGCGTTGAGACCAGCGGCTTGCGGACGTTGTCGTTCTTCACCTTGACTGTGAAGATATTCACGCCCGGCGAATCGAACGCGACCTCGTCGATGCCGAGAACGCCGTCGATACTATTAAGAATATTCGTGACCTTCGACATCTCGCCTTCGATCTTCATTTTGAGCATCGGAACGCCCGCAACGGATTCCTCCAGATGCGCGATTGTGTCCTCTGCGCGGATCGTTCCCTTGTTGATGATGACAACGCGCTGGCAGACTGCTGCGACCTCCGCGAGAATATGCGTCGAAAAGATGATCGTATGGTCGAGCGAGAGCTCCTGGATCAGCCGGCGCACCTCCATGACCTGCGTCGGGTCGAGACCGACCGTCGGTTCATCGAGAATCAGGAACTTCGGCGAGCCGAGCAGCGCCATTGCGAAGCCGACACGCTGACGGTAGCCCTTGGAGAGATGCCCGATCACGCGCTTCTGCATGTCGGTGATGTGCAGGCGCTCCATTGCGTCGTCCACCTGCTTTTTGCGGTCCTTCCGCGGGACGCGCTTGAGTCCTGCTGCGAAATTGAGATAATCCCGTACGCGCATTTCCGGATAGACCGGCGGGATCTCCGGCAGATAGCCGATGCGCTTCTTGACTTCCATCGGATCCTTGGCAATATCGAAGCCGTCCACGGTCACAGTGCCGTCCGTGGAGGGCAGACATCCCGTGATCATGTTCATGGTGGTGGATTTGCCCGCGCCGTTCGGCCCGAGGAATCCGAGCACCTCCCTGTCTCCGACCGTGAAGGAGATATCCTTGACGGCGGGATGCAGGCCGTAATACTTCGTCAGATTTTTGATTTCAACCATGCGATTAAAATGCCCCTTTCCCATTTCTCCGTGCGGTGCCGGTACATGCATCCGCACAGAATACTATTATCGCAAAAAAATATGAACGGGATATGAATAAATCATCACCAAATTGTGAACATTGCAAAAATCCCCATTCTTTTTTATTTTAGCATGTTCATGTGTTCAAATTGTGTGTAAATGCTGAAATAATCATATAAAAATGCGAAAACTGCAAGATGGCAAAGTGCACAAATTTCAATACTCTGATTTGTGAATGTCTCCGAAAAAACGCATCGTGAACAACCGTTTTCCCCCAAGCCCTTGACAAACCGCGTGAAAATTACTATAATGATTTCAGGTACTGTATAGGGAGGATTATGCAGTCTGACACTTTCGGGCTGCGCTCACTATGCGGACTTGAACGAATTCTGCACAATGCACGGGGTATTGGGCAGATTACCGCGGCGGCTGTATAAGCCTGTTACTGCTTCGCAGGATTGTGCAGAATCGGCGCAAAATCCATCCATAACTTACGAGAGGGGAAAAAAGAATGCAATTCAAGAAAACAAAAGCGATCCTTGCAGCTGTTCTGGCAGCGGCAACAACGGCAAGCGCAACCATCATTCCTGCATCTGCTGCAAAGCAGACGCACGAAGATTACGCAAGCGCTCCGTCCACCTATGCAAAGCGTTTCCTGGCTATTTATGACGATGTCGTCACCAACGGCCAGACCAACGGCTACCTGTCCAGCAAGAACGTCGCTTCCGGCGGCTTCGGTGTCCCGTATCACGCTGTCGAAGAGCTGATGTGCGAGGCTCCGGACTACGGTCACGAGACCACGTCTGAGGCAATGTCCTACATCGTGTGGATCGCTGCAATGCATGACAACATTGCAAAGAAGGAAGGCGAGTCCGGCAAGGATCTCGCAAAGGCTTGGGCAACGCTGGAACAGATGATCCCGTCCGCAACGGATCAGAACAGCTTCTGGTCCAAGAACGAGCTCTCTGCACAGGTCTGCAAGGAGTATCCGAAGGATGTCAAGTCCTATCCGTCCACCGGCAGTCAGGAGAATGTCGGTATTAACCCGATCCACTCCAAGTTTACTTCTGCTTATCAGTCTGAAGGCAGAGAATATCTGATGCACTGGCTCGCTGACGTTGATGACTGGTATGGCTTCGGCGGTTCTGCTGAAGGCACCCAGGGCACCTTCACCTTCATCAACACCTTCCAGCGCGGCGACCAGGAATCCTGCTTCGAGACCATTCCGCATCCGTGCACCGAGGATCTCAAGTACGGTGATTCTCAGCTCGGTATGAAGTTCGCGTTTGCAAAGGGTTCGACCGCAAAGCAGTGGTCTTACACCAACGCACCGGACGCTGAGGACCGTGCAATCCAGGCTGTCTATGCTGCTAACCGTTGGGGCGTGGGCGATACCTCCGTCTCCGCAAAGGCTGCAATGATGGGTGACGAATGCCGTAACAATATGTTCGATAAATATTACAAGGCTATCGGCTGCCAGAGCTACGAGTCTGACGCAAAGGGCGGCGGACTGGACGGTCAGCACTTCCTGATGTCTTGGTATACCGCATGGGGCGGCGCTGCAGACGGTCAGTGGGCATGGCAGATCGGCTGCTCTCACTCTCACCAGTTCTATCAGAACCCGCTCGCAGCTTACGGTCTGCTCTATGATAAGGACCTGAGCTCCGGCATGAAGGCTGAAGGCGCTGCAAAGGACTACACCACTTCTCTCCAGCGTCAGCTCGAAATGTATCTGTGGCTGCAGTCTGCAGACGGCCCGTTCGCAGGCGGCTGCACCAACTGCTACAACGGTGACTACAGCACCTATCCGTCCGGCGTGCCGACCTTCTACAAGATGGCTTACATCGAGCACCCGGTTTACGCTGACCCGGGTTCCAACCACTGGACCGGTAACCAGTTCTGGGCAACCCAGCGTCTCGCAGAGCTCTACTACCTCGTCTGCAAGAACGGCGATGCTTCCGACGGCAAGGTCACTCCTGGCGGCCTGAGCATCAAGGAAGCTCTGAAGACCGTGCTCGACAAGTGGGTTGAGTACTTTGTCACCACCACCAAGTTCGATACCGCGAAGGGCGACTTTGAAGTTGTTTCCTCCCTCGACTGGACCGGTGCTCCGGCTGACTGGTCCGGCACCTACAAGGAAGGCGCAAACTCCAGCCTCAAGTGCTCCATCGCAGGCACCGGCAACACGGACCTCGGCTGCGCGAACTCTCTCGCCAACACGCTCATCTACTACGCAGCAGCAAACGGCGTTGAGGCTTCCGGCGAGGTCAAGGAAGGCACATCCCTGCCTGAGAAGGCTCTCTACACTGCACAGAGACTCATGGATCTGTCCTGGTACTACGGCAGAGACAGCATCGGCATGTCCAGAACCGAGCACAACGGTTCTCTGGCTCGTATCTTCGATCAGGAAGTTTACATCCCGAGCGGCGTGAGCGGCAAGTATCCGTATGGCTATGAGGTTTCCAACGGCGCGAAGTTCATCGACCTCCGTCCGATGTACAAGAACCTTGAGTACTACACCGAGCTCGAGACTGCATGGAAGGCTGACGTTGCAAACGGCGCAAAGCTGAGCGAGTCCCTGACCGGTACTGACTGCAGCAAGTATGTCAATGTTGCTGAAGTCGATCTGGATTACCACCGCTTCTGGCATATCGGTGACGTCATGATGGCTCTCGGTACCATGGCAGAGCTCTATCCGGATGTCACTCCGCTTGAGGATCCGACCAAATTTGGTGCAAGCACCGGTACCACCGCTTCCACCTCTGAGAGCACCACATCCGCTACCACTGAGAGCTCCACTACTTCCGCTACCACCAGCACCGGTTCTACCGAAGTTGACTGGGGCGATGCAAACTGCTCCGGCGAGTCTGATGTGTCAAAGAGAGTCACTGTTGCTGATGCGATCCTCGTTGCTCGTGTCAAGGCAGAAGACACCAAGGCGAAGATCACCGATGCCGGTAAGGCAAACGCTGACGTCAACGGCAACGACGGTATTGATGATGAGGACCTCACCATCCTCCTCCAGTACCTCGCAGGCATCGTGAAGTACGGCGCAACCAAGACCGCTTCGTAATCGGCTGTAAGGCAATATAACAGAGAGGGCGTACCCTTGCGGTACGCTCTCTTTTTGCTTGGCGGGGGTTGCGTTTTCAGATGTTTTATGTTATAATCATACTATGCACTCAGCCTGAATCTGTGCCGAAAGGAAACGTGATATCATGAACGAGAAATACAGTCTCTACAATCTGCATGCCCGTGTGAAATATCTGCAAAGCCTGCTGGATCTGGATAAGATCACTGACGGCGAGAAGAACTCCACAGAGGAGATCGTCTCCTATTTCAAGATCAACGAATGGGCATACCGCCGCTTTCATTCGCAGGACGGCTTCATGCATTTCCGCATCTCGAAAAACGGCGCATTTGCGGATGAGGATGTGTATTATCAGCCGGATACAGTTGCGAAACATATCCATGACGGAGACCGCGTTGTCGAGCTCGGCTGCGGAAGAGGCTCCAATATCATCTATCTCGCGAAATCGTTCCCGAAGACGCGGTTTTGCGGCTTCGACCTTTCGGCAGTGAAAAAGCCGCTTCCGCCGAATGTTCGGACGTTTCAGCAGGATTACAGCAGCATGAAGCAGATTCCGGATCAGTCTGTCGATCTGGTGTATGCGTTTGAAACGATCGTTCACAACACTGATAAAAAGAAGACAATGGCGGAGGTGTACCGCATTCTCAAGCCGGGCGGTGTCTTTATCGTGTATGATTATGCGCTGACCGCACCGTTTGAGACCTATGCGCCGTTGGAACAGACCGCGCTGGCGCTGATCTCGAAGGGCGGATGCTGCCCGCTGATCGAATCTGTCTCTGAATGGGAGAGCTATTTTGAGAGCTGCGGCTTCAAGGCAATGCATACTGCATATCTCGGCAAGGAATGTCTGCCGGATCTGAAGCGGCTGGAGCGTCTGGCGGGAAGAATCCTCGATCATCCGGGGCGCGTGAAGCTGATGTTCCGCCTCTTCCCGGATCTGTTCACCTCAAACATCATCATCGGTTATCTCGGATATGACGCCTGCAATGCCGGACTCGGCACTTATGCAGAGTGGATCTATCAGAAATGATATCAAACAGCCTCCGGCATAAGAAAGATACCCATAAAGAAATTTTGCCCCCGACGCTTCAAAGCGATCGGGGGCGTTGCGTTTTATTGAGCTGAGAAAGAAAGGATTATTTCTGATTCTGTCTGGCTCGGTCATTTCTGCGCAAAATGAGAACAAAATAAGTCAGCACAAGGTAAATGCCGATCCAGAGCACACCGACGAGAATGATACCTGCGTGTACGTTTTGATCTTGATATTTCTTGACATACGAATTTTCAGGGTCGTCCGGGTCATAGCAGACCGTGACGATCATATTTTGGGATACGCCTATATCTGAATTGATGAACTCGCCTGTCAGATTCTTGCCGTCCACTTTATAGGTGTAAGTATTCCGATAATACGTCTTGCCGCCGGATGCATATGTTCTGGAATGTTCGGTTACAATGCCCTTTGTTTCTGCCGTACATGCTTTGTTTCCCAAGTTTAATCCTGCAAATATCAGTGCAAGCCCAAGAAACAGCAACGGCAGGCAGGCAATCAGCGCGATGATCATTCCCTTGGCAGACAGCTGTACATCATTGCTCCCTGCCAATCTCTTCGGCGGTTTGTTTGCTGTCAGCCTTCTTCGATTTTTCTTTTTCATATCCGAATCCCTCTTGTATCATAGGCGTATTCCGAACGGTGACAGTACCAATTATAGCATAACAGCTTTGCGCTGTCAATAGAACGCAATCGCTCGTCCGTCTGCATACTTCTGATCAGCGCCGCGCTCAAAAACCGGGGGCTGTTTTTTTGTAGCCAAATTGTAGCCGCTCTGCCCCTTGATTTTTCCGGCGAACTGTGCTATAATTATATGATGGATTATCATTATGATGGCATATTGCCGCCATATGAAAATAAACAGAAAAGAGGGATCAGTTATGCCCAAGAGCATGACCGGCTATGGCAGAGCACAGCTTTTGAAGGACGGACGGGATATTCTTGTGGAGATCCGCGCAGTCAATCACCGCTATTATGAATTTTCGGCGCGTCTGCCCCGCACCTGCATGTATCTGGAGGAAAAGCTGAAAACGCTGCTGAACGGAAAGATCGCACGCGGCAAGACAGAGGTCTCCGTGACGATCACAAGGCCGGACGGCAAAGATGCCGAGGTTGCAGTGAACCGTTCGATTGCGGAGGGCTATATCAATGCGCTCCGTGCGCTGAACAGCGACGTCGGGCTGGCAGATGATCTCACGCTTTCTTCCCTGCTGCGTCTGCCGGATATTTTCACGGTGACCAAGGCACAGGACGATGAACAGGAGGTCTGGGCAGCGGTCTCTGAGGCAGCGGAACAGGCGCTGGCATCGTTTGTCACCATGCGCGAGGGCGAAGGCGAACGCCTTGCGGAGGATCTCCGCGGCAAGCTGGACGGGCTGGAGGCAATGCTCCTGCAGGTTGAATCCATCGAGCCGAGTGTAGCGGAGCATTACCGCGAACGGCTCTATGCAAAGCTCACTGAGCTGCTTGCCGATACAAATATCGACGAACAGCGCATCCTCACCGAGACCGCTGTTTTCGCGGAGAAGACCGCGATCGACGAGGAGACCGTGCGCCTGCACAGCCATCTGACGCAGTTCCGCGAGCTGCTCGTGTCTGCCGAACCGATCGGCAGAAAGCTGGATTTCCTGGTGCAGGAGATGAACCGTGAGGTCAACACGATCGGTTCCAAGGCACAAGATCTCGGCATCACCAAGCTGGTGGTGGATATGAAATCCGAGATTGAAAAGATCCGCGAGCAGATCCAGAATATCGAATAAGGAGAATGAAATGCGTCTTATCAACATTGGCTTTGGAAATATGATCTCATCGGCGAGACTGGTCACGATCGTCAGTCCGGATTCCGCACCGATCAAGCGCATCGTGCAGGACGCGAAGGACCGCGGCAGACTGATCGACGCGACCTACGGAAGACGCACCCGTGCCGTGATCGTGATGGACAGCGACCATGTGATCCTGTCGGCGATCCAGCCGGAGACCATTGCGGCACGTCTGGCAGGCAGCACGGCTGTTGTGGAGGAGGAGCAAGAGGATGACGAATAAAAAGGGACTGCTGATCGTGCTTTCCGGCCCGTCGGGCTGCGGCAAAGGCACGATGGTGAAGGAACTGCTCAAGCGCGGAGACTGCGCCGTTTCCGTTTCGGCTACGACAAGATCGCCGCGTGTGGGTGAGGAAAACGATGTGGATTATCATTTCCTCACAGAGGATCAGTTCAGCAAACTGATCGAAGAGGATGCGTTCCTGGAGCATGCAGGCTATGTCGGCCACCGTTACGGCACGCTGAAAAAAGAGGTCGAGACGCTCCGCAGCGAGGGCAAGCATGTGATCCTTGAGATCGAGGTGCAGGGCGCATTCCAGATCCGTGAGAAATGTCCGGAGGCGGTGCTGATCTTCACAGTCCCGCCGACGATCGACGAGCTCCGCCGCCGTCTGCATAAGCGCGGTACGGAGAGCGACGAGGTGATCGAGGAACGTATTTCCCGCGCAAAGGCAGAACTGCCGCTTGCACGGAAATATGATTATATCATCCTGAACGATGCTTTGGAAGACGCAGTTGCCGACTTTGGAAATGTGCTCCGTGCTGAGCAGCTGCGACCGGAATTTTTGGAAGACAAGATAGGAGAGATGGAACAATGCTGAGACCTTCAATGTATCAGATCATTTCAAAGAACGAGAGCTATTACTCTCTGGTGATCGGTGTCGCGAAGCGTGCAAGAGACATTGCACAGCAGCGCTACGACGAGAAGGAGAAGGAGAAGAAGGCTGCGGAAAAGCGCGGCGCATCTCCGCAGGATCACAAGGCACGCCTCGACGACAAAATGCTCAAGGCACTGATGATGGAGGAGAACCCCGTCAAGACCGCAGTCGATGAGTTTGCGGCGGGAAAATTCCGCATCGTGGAGCATACCGAGGATGACGCAGACTGAATCTCCGGTACCGGAGAAGCATGGCATTCCGGTTGCGTTTGTCGCGCTGGATGCCGCACTCTTAGGCTTTGACAAGCTGTATAGCTATGCTGTATATACAGACTGGGGCAGCCGCCTCCGTCCGGGTATGCGGGCGGCGGTACCCTTTGGAATGGGCAACCGCCGCCGCATTGCAATGGTGCTTTCCGTAAAGACAGTCGATCCGTCCGAACTGCCGGAGAATATGGAGTTAAAGCCTATTGCGGCGCTGCTGGATGAGGAGCCCGTCCTGACGCCGGAATTGCTGCACATTGTGGAATGGCTGCATGAGAACACGTTCTGCACTTGGTATGATGCGGTGCGTGCGGTGCTGCCGGGCGGTCTGCAGCTTCGGCTGGAGGAACGGTATATCCTGCTGCCCAGACCGGTCGGCGTTTCGCTGAACAAGGAGGAAGAGAATCTTTATCATCTTCTGGAGATTGCACAGACGGATTCCGAGAAGGATCAGCTGCTCAAGGCTGACAACGATGCGAAGAAAAAGAAGATGCTGGATGCGCTGGTGAACAAGGGATGTCTGATCTCCATGACGGAGAGCAGGCAGCTTGTGCAGGACAAGACGCAGAAAACCGTCCGTCTGACCGACGCCTTTCTTGCGGATGAAACGCAGTTTTCTCCGACAGAGAAGCAGTGCCGCGTGATTCGTGTGCTGCGGGAATGCAGCTCGATGACTGCAAAGGAATGCGCCTATCAAGCCGGCACAACGGAGCTTGTCATCAAGAATCTCGTCAAAAGCGGCATTGCCGAATACCGCGAGATCGAACTGCTGCGTGTACCGCGGGATGCAAAGCCGACCTGTTCGCCGGACGATACCGTCCTCTCGGAACAGCAGCAGGCAGCCTACGACGCTGCCGCAGAAACGATCCTCGCGAAAAAAGCCGCCGCATTTCTGCTGTACGGCGTGACGGGCAGCGGCAAGACAGCAGTCTTTGAAAAGCTCATCTCTCTGACGAGAAAGCAGGGGCGCACAGTCCTTCTGCTGATTCCGGAGATCTCGCTGACGCCGCAGGTCGTGCGGTATTTTGAATCCCGCTTCGGCAATGAGGTCGCGCTGATTCACAGCGGGCTTTCGCTTGCACAGCGGATGGATACCGACAAGCTGATTCGGCGCGGCGAAGTGGGCATCGTGATCGGAACGCGGAGCGCGGTGTTTGCGCCGCTTCCGGATCTCGGGCTCGTGATCCTCGACGAGGAGGGCGAGCATTCCTATAAATCGGAGCAGTCCCCGCGCTATCATGCCGCGGATGTGGCAAAGGCGCGGTGCAAGTACAACGGCGCCACGCTGATCCTTGCGTCGGCAACGCCCTCGCTGGAGAGCCGTTATCTTGCGGAACGCGGCGTATACAAAATGCTCCGCCTGACACAGCGGTACAATCAGGCACCGCTGCCGAAGGTCGATATCATTGATATGAACACCGAGCGCATGAACGGCAACACAAGCGAATTTTCGTGTGCGCTTGCCGATGCGCTGCGGGACAATCTGCACCGCGGCGAACAGAGCATTCTGCTGCTGAACCGGCGCGGCTATCATACGCTTTTGCAGTGTACCAAATGCTATGAACCGGTCTACTGCCCGAACTGCACCGTGCCGATGACCTACCACAAGGCGAACGGCTCGCTGCTCTGCCACTATTGCGGTCATGTCCAGCCGCCCGTGACTGCCTGCCCGAAATGCGGCAATCCGGGACTGCGGCAGATGGGTTTCGGCACGCAGAAGCTCGAGGAGAGCATCGCGGAGCTTTTGCCAAATGCACGGATCCTGCGCATGGATGCAGATACGACCATGACACGCACCTCGTATGAAAAGGGCTTCATGGCGTTTGCAAACGGTGAATATGATATCCTTTGCGGCACGCAGATGATCGGCAAGGGGCTGGATTTCCCGAATGTCACGCTGGTCGGCGTATTATCCGTGGATAAGGCGCTCTATGCGGGCGATTTTCGCAGCTATGAGCGCACATTTTCACTGGTCACGCAGGTCGTGGGACGCGGCGGGCGCGGAAAGCGTCCGGGCAGGGCGATCCTTCAGACCTTCATGCCGGAGCATTATGTGCTGACGCTTGCCGCCGCACAGGATTATGACCGCTTTTACAGCGAGGAGATCGCACTCCGGCGGGCGCTGATGTTTCCGCCGATCTGCGATATCTGCGTGATCGGCTTTGCGAGTGTGCGGGAGGATCTTGCGATCCGTGCATCACTGCGCTTTTCGGAGATGCTGACACAGGCTGTGAAGGAAAGCGGGCTGAAGCTGCCGCTGCGTGTTCTGGGGCCGGTCGCTGCAAGCTACGGCAGACTGAACGGAAAATTTCGCCGCAGACTGCTGGTCAAGTGCAAGAATACGGCGGAGATGCGTGCGCTGATCCGCGGCGTGCTCGTGCAGGCATATGCAGACAAGGCGTTCATGAATGTTTCGCTGTTTGCGGACATGAACGGCGACTGCGGAGTATAAAGGAGCCGATCCAATGGGATTTTTACCGAATAAGAACAATAAGAACCCGCGCTTCGTGGAGATCTATTCGCAGTCGGTCGCGGGAGACTGCCGCATTTTTGTGGATACTGTGACGGGGGTGAATTATTTCTGGCGGCGTGAAAACTCCTATGCTGCCGGATTGACTGTCATGGTGAATGCAGACGGAAAGCCGGTCGTGACACCGCCGGAGGTGCTTGCGCAGTTTCACAGCAGATGAAGCTGTTTAAGTTAACGAAAAAACAAGCCATCCGGGACATTATCATACTGGTGCTCCTGCTTCTGATCGGCTGGGGCGTGCTGTGCTTTTATGCTGCGCGGCACTGGAAACCCGCAGAGATTACGGTACACACGCGGCAGATGCCGGAGAATCCGTACATCGTGCCGGCGGGCGATACGCAGGAAACGCGTATTCTGCCGCCGGAGGGCTACACTCGTATTCCCGCAGCGGAGGACAGCTTCCTCCATTTCATGCGGAAGCAGCCGCTTTATCCGGACGGCAGCGATATTTATATGTATGACGGCACGAGCGAATCCGGCGTGATGGCGGCAGCGGTCTATCAGATTCCGCTCGGAAACGAAGGCTATCAGCAGTGCGCGGATTCTATTATCCGGCTCTGGAGCACCTATTTCCGCGAAACCGGTCAGACGGAAAAGCTGATGTTTCACCTCACAAACGGCATGGAATGCGGCTACGATACATTCCGGAAGGGAATGCGCGTACTGGCAGTGCTTGATTGGTCAATGTGGATGCCGCTTGCACTGCCGGCGGAGGATTCCGACCAGCTCTTCAACGACTGGCTCATGACCGTGATGCGCTATGCGGGAACAATTTCGCTTTACGCCGAATCGCAGACGATTTCCGCAAAGGATGCACACGCGGGCGACATCATCTGTCATCCGGATTCGCCGGGACACGTTGTCGTGATTGTGGATGAAGCGGAAAACGCAGCCGGTGAACGCTGCTTTCTGCTCGCGCAGGGATGGATCCCCGCACAAAGCTGTCACATTTTCTATAATCAGCAGGAAAACCCGTGGATCACAGAAGAAATGCTCTCACAGCCGTTGATTCAGACGGCTCCATGTACATTCCAGGCTGATGAACTGCGCCGCTGGGGAGAGGGCTTCCCGAACGCGGCAGACAAAGGAGAATCATAATGGCAATTCGCAAAATTGTGAAAGACGGCGATCCGGTGCTGCATAAGATGTGCAGACCGGTCGAAAAATTCGACGAACGCTTTCAGCAGCTGATCGACGATATGATCGACACGCTGCGCGATTCCGGCGGCGTGGGACTCGCAGCGCCGCAGGTCGGCGTTCTGCGCAGAGTGTTCATCATGATCCTGGAGGAAAACGGCGATGCAATCGTCGCGGTGAATCCGGAGATCGTCAAGACGAGCATCAAGAAAATCCGCGATGTGGAAGGCTGTCTCTCCGTTCCGAACAAGTGGGGTTATGTCACGCGTCCGGAGAAAGTAATCCTGCGTGCGCAGGACCGCAACGGCGAGACCTATGAGCTGAAGCTCCGTGAGCTCGGCGCACGCTGCGCCTGCCACGAGAACGATCATCTGAACGGCCATTTGTTCACGGAACTGATCGAGGAGGTCTATATTCCGGAGAAGGAATGATCGCTGCACGAACAGGAGGTCATCATGAAAATAGTTTTTATGGGTACACCGGATTTTTCCGTTCCAACCTTACAGACTTTGCAGGAATCGGTACACGAAGTGCAGGCAGTTTTTACGCAGCCCGACAAACCAAAGGGCCGCGGCAAGAAGGTGAAGCCGACGCCGGTCAAGGAGCAGGCACTGGAATACGGTCTGCCGGTCTATCAGCCGGTATCTCTGCGTTCCGGTGAGGATGCAGAGCAGGCATTGGCAACGCTGCGGGAGCTGAACCCCGACCTCATCATTGTCATTGCATACGGGCAGATCCTGCCGAAGGAAGTTCTGGAGCTTCCGCGGTACGGCTGCATCAATCTCCATGCGTCGCTGCTTCCGCGCTGGCGGGGGGCGGCACCGATTCAGCGTGCGATCCTTGCGGGAGACACCATGACCGGCGTGACTGCCATGCAGATGGCGGAGGGGCTGGACACGGGCGACATGCTCCACAGCATCCGCACGCCGATCACCGAAGACGAAACGGCGGATATGCTGCATGACCGCCTGAAATGGATTGCGGCGCAGGTCACGCGTGAAACGCTCCTGCTGCTGGAAACGGGCAGACTGACGCCCGTGCCGCAGAACGACGCGGAATCCTGCACGGCAGCGAAGATCACCAAGGAGATGAGCCGCCTCGATTTCACGCGCACGGCAAAGGAGATCGACCGCACGATCCGCGGCATCACAGGCTTTGCGTTGCTGCGCGGCAAGCGTGTCAAGCTGCATCAGTCGAAATGCCTCGCGCTCAACTCTGTGGAGCCGGCGGGAACAGTCGTCGATGTACGGACACTGAGTTTTGTCTGCGGTGACGGCGGATGTGTTCAACCGCTTGTGATCCAGGCAGAGGGCGGTAAAGCAATGAAAACGGCGGATTTCCTGCGCGGATTCTCTGTGGCGGAAGGCGATAAATTCGAGGCTGCGGAATAAAACGCGTCATAAAACAGCAGAATATGCATAAAATAGCATGGATGTTCCGAAAGGAGAATGCACAATGCAATGGATCCTGATCATTATTTCTCTGCTGATTGCAGCAGGTGTGACGATCTACATGAAGTCCACCGAAAAGAAATACAAGGAAGTGAAAAATCAGAGCGGTCTGACGGGCGCGGAAGCGGCACGGCGGATGCTTGAGGCAAACAACATTTATAATGTGCAGATCGAGATGCTCAACGCAGACGACGGCGACCATTTTGATTCGGCAACGAATACGATCCGTCTTTCCAAGGATTATTTCAACGGCACATCTGTCGCGGCGGTTGGTGTGGCAATGCACGAAGCCGGTCACGCTTTGCAGCATGCCTCGAACTACGCGCCCCTGCGGATCCGCCATGCGGCAGTCCAGACGACAAACGTCTCCTCAACGCTCTCTTATTTCCTGATTCTGCTCGGCATCATTTTCAGCTCGTATGCGCTGATGACGGTCGGCATCTGGTTCTTTGTTGCGGTCGTGGCGTTCCAGCTGATCACACTGCCGGTGGAATTCAACGCAAGCCGCCGGGCGGTTATGTCGATGCAGAGCATGGGTATGTTGACGGCTGAAGAACAGAAGGGCGCGCGCAAGGTGCTCACTGCGGCAGCGCTCACCTATGTGGCGGCACTGCTGATCTCGGTGCTGCAGCTGATCCGTCTGCTGCTGATCCGGGGTTCCCGCGAATGACCGGATTGGCGCCGCGTCTCGCCTGTGTGCAGACGCTGATGCGCGTGGTGCAGTCGCAGAGCTACAGCAATCTCGCGCTCGACGCCGCGCTCCGTTCGCTGGAGGAAAGCGACGCAAGGCTTTGCACCGCAATCTTTCAGGGAACGCTTGAACGGCTCATCACTGTGGACGCCTGCATTGCAGCACACGGAAAGCGGCCGGTGGAGAAATTCGATCTGCCGGTGCTGTGTGTCCTGCGCTGCGGCATCTATGAACTATTATATATGCATACGCCTGAATCGGCGGCGGTGAATCTCTGGACGGAGTGTGTGAAAAAGCTCCGGAAGACGAGTGCCGCCGGTACGGTGAATGCGATCCTGCGGGGATTTCTCCGCGGCGGGAAGCAGATTCCTCTGCCGAAGGCGGAGACAGCGGCGATGTCGGTGCAGTATTCTGTGCCGGAGGAGCTCGTGCAGATGCTGCTTGCCGAAAATGACCGCGAAACGGTCACGGCGTTCCTTGAGGATGCACAGCGTGTGCCGCCGGTTTATGTGCGGCGCAATCCGCTCAGCTGCACCGAAGAGGAACTGCTCGGGCAATATGCGCTGGAACCCGTACCGGAGATTCCGCTTGCGTACCGCGCAAAGGCGGGTGCACGGTCTTTGACAAAGCAGACCGCGGGCAGCTTTCATGTGCAGGATCTTGCATCGCAGCTCTGCTGTCTGGCGCTGGATGCACAGCCCGGCGAAACGGTGCTGGATGTCTGTGCGGCACCCGGCGGCAAGACGTTCACGATCGCCGAAATGATGCAGAACAAGGGAAGGATCTTCGCCTATGATCTGCACGAGAACCGCGTAAAGCTGATTCGGAGCGGTGCAAAGGCGCTCGGGCTGACGATGATCTCGGCGGCGGCGGGTGATGCACGCGGTACGGAAAAGCCGCTTGCGGACAGGGTGCTCTGTGATGTGCCGTGTTCGGGATACGGCGTGATCCGGAGAAAACCGGAGATCCGCTACAAATCCCTCGCGGAGACTGCCGGACTGCCGGAGATCCAGTATGAGATCCTGGAGGCGGCAGCAAAGGCAGTGAAGCCGGGCGGCGTGCTGGTCTATTCGACCTGTACGGTGCTGAAACGGGAAAACGAAGCGGTCGCGGAACGGTTCCTTGCGGCGCATCCGGAATTTCAGCCGGAAAAGCCGTGGCAGGCGTATCCGCAGCTGCATGAATATGCAAAGGACATGACCACGCTGTTTCCGCAGATGCTCGGAAGCGACGGCTTCTTCATCTGCAAAATGCGGCGGGCATAATACATAAAACGGGAGGTGCGGGCTGTGCCGGAAAAAATAGATCTGCTTGGGCTGCTGCCGGAACAGATCGCAGAACACATGAAGGAAATGGGCGCACCGGCATTCCGGGCGAAGCAGATCTTCCGCTGGATCCATGTGCGGCGGGTGTTTGATTTCGCCGAAATGACGGACATTTCTAAACAGTTTCAATCTGAGCTGAATCAGCGATTTTATATAAACCTCCCAAAGATTGAACAAACACTTGCATCTTGTGTGGATGATACTGTAAAATATCTATGTAGGCTCTCTGACGGGAGTGCCGTGGAGACTGTCCGCATGGTCTATCACCACGGAAACACCGCCTGCATCTCCACACAGGTGGGCTGCAAAATGGGCTGCAAATTCTGTGCGTCCGCACCGCTCGGGTTCATCCGGAACCTGACGCCGGGCGAGATGCTCGGGCAGATCTATGCGGCAGATTCGCAGTTCCCCGAAGATGACCGCATCAGCGGCATCGTGCTGATGGGAATCGGAGAGCCCCTTGACAACTACGACAATGTGATGCAGCTTTTGCGGCTGCTCTCGCATAAAGACGGGCGGGGCATGAGCCTGCGCCACGCGGCACTGTCCACCTGCGGTCTCGTTCCGCAGATCCGGCGGCTTGCCGAGGAAAAATTTCCGCTGACGCTTTCGGTCTCGCTGCATGCCGCAGACGACAAAAAGCGGAGCGAGCTGATGCCGGTCAACCGGCGTTATCCGCTGGACGAACTGCTTTTGGCATGCGGAGACTATTTCAGACAGACAGGCAGGAGAGTGACATTTGAATATGCCGTGATCGCCGGCGAAAACGATACAAAGAAGGCGGCGCGGCAGCTCGGGAAACGGCTGAGACTGGTGTTTCCGGGGCAGCGTCCGCATGTGAATCTTATCCCGGTCAATCCGGTTGACGGAACGGGCTTTACGGCGGGCAGCGCACAGGCGTTTCAGCGTTTGCTGGAGGCGGAGGGGATCAATGCCACGGTGCGCAGAACGCTCGGAGAGGACATCAAGGCAGCTTGCGGTCAGCTCAGGCGCGATACGATAGAGAAGAAAAGGGCGGTGAACGGCATTGAAAGCATATCAGGGCAGTGACATCGGAAAAATACGTGCAGAGAATCAGGACAGCCTTGCGAGCAAATGCTATGAAGACGGGCTGTTTGCACTGGTCTGCGACGGCATGGGCGGCATGCTCAGCGGAAGTGCCGCGAGCAGCGGCGCGATCTTAGCGGCTGCACAGCTCTTTGACGAGCGGTATCAGACAGGCATGGAGAACAACGCGCTCTGCGATCTGCTGCGGGAATGTGCTGCGGCAGCGAACAAAGAGGTCTTCCGGATGTCTGTGGAGAGCGGCTTCCCCGGCAGCATGGGGACAACGCTTGTCGGTATTTTCATGCGCCATTCGCACTGCTGCATCGTAAACGTGGGCGATTCCAGAGCATATCTGCTTCCCGCAGACGGCAGCATCCGTCAGCTGACCACGGATCACACCTTTGTGCAGCACCTCTATGAGCAGGGGGAGATCACCGCAGAGGAACGCATGACACATGAGCGGCGCAATGAGCTCACCCGTGCGATCGGTGTGCAGAAGAGCGTGCTGGTCGATACATTCTGTATGGAGATGGCGGACGGAGACAGGATTTTGCTTTGTTCGGACGGTCTTTACGGAATGGTCAGCGAGGAGCGCATGGCAGAGTTGATCAATCATACAGAGCCGGAACAGGTTCCGGAGGAATGCATCCGCGAAGCAAACGAAAACGGCGGCAGAGACAACATCACGCTGATTCTCGCCGTGCGGGATGCATAACACAAAAACCAAATGTTTGAGTTCACGTCCTGCGGAACTGCGGGACGGTTGATAGATTTTTGAAGCTGAGTTTGCCGGGGACTTTCTGCCGGCACGGAGGGTCGAGATGGAAAAGGGTAACGACAAGAACATCGGAAAGAAGCTGGACGGCCGCTACGAGATCACGGAGCTGATCGGCGAAGGCGGTATGGCTGACGTATACCGCGCCACGGATACGGTCGACCATAAAACCGTCGCTGTCAAGATTCTGAAGAAGGAGTTTGCGGAAAACGAGGAATTCCTGCGCAGATTCCGCAATGAATCCAAGGCGATTGCCGTTCTGAGCCATCCGAATATCGTCAAGGTTTACGATGTCGGATTTTCGGAGCGCATCCAGTTTATCGTCATGGAATATATTGACGGCATCACGCTGAACGAGTATATGGAGCAGGAAGGACCGCTCAACTGGAAGGATGCGGTGCATTTCATCCTCCAGATCCTGCGTGCGCTTCAGCATGCGCACAGCAAGGGCATCGTTCACCGCGATATCAAGCCGCAGAACATTATGATGCTCAAGGACGGCACCATCAAGGTGATGGACTTCGGCATTGCAAAGTTTGCGCGTGAGGAGGCAAAGGACACCTCCGACAAGGCGATCGGCACAGTCCACTATATCAGCCCGGAGCAGGCACGCGGCGGCGATACCGATGCCAAGAGCGACATCTATTCTGTCGGCGTCATGCTCTATGAGATGATGACGGGCAAGAAGCCGTTCGATTCTGACAAGCCCGTGAGCATTGCCGTGATGCATATGCAGGCGGAGATCCCGCTGCCGCACACTGTGCGCGAGGATATTCCCGTCGGCATGGAGGAGATCATCCTTAAGGCGATGCAGAAGGATCCGGGCGACCGCTACCAGACCGCCCGCGACATGATGGACGATATCGCCACGTTCAAGGAGAATCAGGGCGTGATCTTCGGTTACTTCCCGAATATTCTCGGCGCCGCACCGCCTTCCGATGAGGGAACCAGAGTCTATGTCCCCTCCCCGGAGGAAGAGGAGTTCATCGAGGAAGAGGACGACGATGAGTACGGCGGAGAATTCCAGCCGGAAGAAGCAGAGGATTACGACGACGATGAAGACGACGACGAATACGAGGAGGAGGAAGGCAGATCGTTCTTCGTTCCGATCCTCTCCGCGGTCATCATTGTTGTGATCGTCATTGCGGCGGTGCTCGGCACGAGCATCATGTGGGATCTGATCCAGAGCCGTATCTCCGGCAACAAGGCGGAAGAGTACGCGATGCCGAACCTCGTCGGCATGGATTACAACGCGGCAAAGCTCCAGTACGGCGCGATGATCGACTTCGACGTGTGGAGCCGTGAGTATTCCAAATATGAAAAGGACACCATCTTCGAGCAGAGCATTCCGGCAATGGATCCGGTGCAGAAGGGTGACAAGGTCAAGGTCAAGGTCTCGATGGGTGCGCAGAAGGTCAAGTTCCAGGATATGACCAACTGGGATTATGAGACTGCAAAGCAGACGATCATGGGTCTCGGTCTCCAGCCTGACCCGCGTAACGAATACAACAACGAGATCGCGGCGGGCAAGGTCATCCGTACCGATCCAGTCGGTCCCTGTGAGCTGGAACCGGGCACTTACGTGACCATCTGGAAAAGCCTCGGCGAAAACAAGCAGACCGTCGCTGTGCCGACTTTCACCAGCCTGAGCTGGGACGATGCACGTCAGCTGGCTGAAAACAACAACCTCACCGTTTCCAAGAAGGAAGTGAATGACACCGCGCCGCAGGGCTATGTGCTCCGCCAGAGCATTGATCCGGATACACAGGTGACCGCCGGAAGCACGGTCGAACTGGAAGTCTCGAACGGCATCCCGCTGCCTGTTGAAATGCGCGTGGTCTTTGACATTCCTGCCAATGCAGCCGGAACATTCCACATCACGATGTGGGAGGGCGGCATCCCGACCTATCAGGGACAGAGCTTCAATGTTGCATATGCAACCAATACTTTCATTGTTGTCAAGGGCAACGGCATCCAGGAATTCACGGCAACGCTGACCAACGATGCAACCAATGCAACGGAGACCATCGGCAAATACAGCGTCGACTTCGATAAGAAGGTCGCTACCAAGATCACAGAGGATGTCACAGCAGCATTTGAGGCTGTCGGCGGACTTGCCGTGACAACGAGCACACTGCCTCCGGGAGTGACCACGACCGTTTCGACCAGCACCACGCCTGCGCATGGTTCGACCAGTGTGACGAAGCCTTCTACCACGACGCCGGCCGTGACCACTTCGACCACGCCGCCGACGACAACCAGCGTTACGACAACAAAGACGACCACTTCGGCAACGACCACATCTACCACACCTGCGCCGCCGCGTGTCGAACCGGAAGCCCCGGAAAAACCGGAGAATCAACAATGAACGGCTTGATTATCAAAGTCGACGGGGGACTTTACACAGTAGAGTCCCCCGTTGGCATATGCATCTGCAAGGCGCGGGGCGTGTTCCGCAAGCGCGGGATCTCGCCGTGTACGGGAGACAGCGTGGAATTTGAGGGCGACTGCATCACGGAGGTTCTGCCGCGGCGCAATCACCTGATCCGTCCGCCGCTTGCCAATCTTGACCAGATGGTCTTTGTGCTGTCTGTCACGCAGCCTGCGCCGAATCTGCTGCTGCTGGACCGATTTCTTGCGGTCTGTCTCTATAAGGAGATTACGCCGCTGCTTGTGTTCACGAAGCTGGATCTCGGTGACGCGGAGCCCTTTGCGGAGAAATACCGGCAGGCAGGATTTCCGGTCTATAATGTGGATTACGAAAAGCCGGAGACCGTGCAGACGGTCTACGAACTGCTGCGCGGAAAGGTCAGCGCTTTCACGGGGAATTCCGGCGTCGGCAAATCGACGCTGCTGAATGCGATCGACAGCAATTTGCAGCTGGAAACAGCGGATATCAGCAAAAAACTCGGCCGCGGCAAGCATACAACACGCGTGACCTCGCTCTATACGCTGGATCACGGCGGGCGCGTCGCGGATACACCGGGCTTTTCCACCTTTGAAACAGACGCCTACGCACAGATCGCGCCGGAGGAGCTTGCGGGCTGTTTTCCGGAGATGCGGGAATATCTGGGCGAGTGCCGCTATGCCGACTGCCGCCATCTGAAGGAGCCGGGATGCGCCGTGCGCAGTGCGGTGGAGGAAGGCGCGGTCAGTCAGAGCCGCTATGAAAGCTATGCCGCAATGATGCAGGAAGCATTAAACAGAAAAACATATTGAACGATGAGTGATATTGATGTAAGCAAACGGCTGTACGACCTTGCGCAGCAGTCGGAAAAACAGAACCGCTTCACGTTTACGGATTTTCTGAACGAAGCGGAGTGTGCGCAGTTTTATGCCTGCCGCCATGCGTTCAAGGGCTTCGGTGCGACGCTCTGGGGCGGCCATCCGGACGCAGACAGGCTCATGCTGCGCTTCGGCGATCCGGAACAGCTCGGCTATGAAGAGCCGTTCCCGATTGTCTGCGTACATATTGCACCCTTGCAGGAGAAATTCGCAGAGAAGCTCTCGCATCGGGATATTCTCGGCGCGGTCATGCATATGGGCATTGAACGCGGGAGCGTCGGAGATATCCTGATCGACGAAAAGCAGGCATATCTCTTCTGCACCCCGCCGATGGCAGAATACATCTGCCGGGAGCTTGAACGCATCCGGCACACCTCGGTTTCGTGCAGCGTGACCGATCAGCCGCCGGAAACCTTCACGCAGGAGACGGAATCCGGCACGGCACAGGTGCCGTCCGAACGCGCAGACTGTGTGATCTCCAAGATCTGGCATCTCTCCCGCGGCGACAGCAATTTTCTGTTTCTTTCGGGCAGGGTGTTCATCAACGGCGCGGAAGCCAAAAAGAGCAGCGTTTCCCTGCAAAGCGGGGACAAAGTCTCCGTGCGCGGCTATGGGAAATTCCGCTATCTCGGCGAAACGGGAAAGACCAAAAAGGGCAACCTGATCATTGCCTACGAGAAATTCGTATAATCATATTATTTGAAGATAAGGGGATTACTATGAAAAAAAAGATCGTTTGGATATTGGCGCTCACGATGCTTTCCGCCTGCGGATGCAGCGATCAGAAGAACGTCAACAGCTACAGCAGCACCAAGCCGACCGCTGCAACCGCGGAGACCACGGCTGATGCGACGGAAACCACATCCGCCGCTGCAACCGATGTGACCGGTGAAACCGCATCCTCGGACACCACGACTTCGATTGTCAAGCAGCATGAGCCGCCCGCCGGAAAGACCGATACGCTCGTCAATAACATGTCCGACAACGAAAAGGCAAAGGCGGGAAAGCGCAGCCTGACGCTGCTCGATACGGCTGCCCAGACGGAATACAAGGTGGCAATCCAGTTTTCCTATGCAGATCCGGAATACATGCTCGAAATGCTCGACGACCACAAACTCGAGATGGAAGAAGCGCAGTATGAGAAAGCGCATAAAGAGCTGGAGGAACTGCAAAAGAAGGGCGAAGACTACAAAATGATCTCCGTTGTCACGATCAACGACCGCTACTACAGCGGTCTGACGCCCAATCTGGATTATGACGGCGGCGAGATCGACTATAAGGCATCCGACGGCGCGGATGTCAGGACATATAAATACAACTCGATGGAGGAGTATTTTGAGGCGCTGCCCAAGCAGCTGAAAGACAGCGGCGCTTCCGACTCTTCTGTGGAGAGTATCGTCAAGCAGACAAAGCTTGTCTTCGACGCGATCATGAACAAGACCTATGAGGAGATCCCGGAGGGTACGATCAATATGCGCGAGATGCCCGCAAACTTCTGGGACGATCCGTTTATTGACTTCAGCAACACCTGGGAATTTGACCGCGACGCTGTGAGCGCGATCAAGGATCAGATCGACGAATATACGTTTTATGACGACACGCTTGCGACAGATTTCCTCGTGCATGTTGTGCGCCCGCCGCATTACGATAAAAACAAGACCTATCCTGTGCTGTTCCTGACGGACGGTGTCTGGCGCTTCGGCGATACGCCCGCGCTTTACAAGCTGATGGAGGAGGGCAAGGCGGCAGACGTTCTGCTCGTTTCGCTCGGCTATGGCTACCGCTTCGACGGCACAAACGACTTCAACCGCTTCATCCATCTGCTGGAAATGCGCGACGATCTCCTGCGCTTCATCACGGACAACGTGATGCCCTATCTCGGAGAGCAGTATCACATCGACTGCGCAAATTCTACGCTCTACGGCCATTCCAACGGCGGTGTGTTCACGCACAATGCGCTGTTCAAGGCAGATCAGTACGAGAACCAGCCCTTCGGCAGATATATCATCGGCTCTCCGGCGTTCTGGGCGCTCTATGATGAAGATTATCCCGACCTCGATCCCACGGGCTTTGAAACAGATTACGGTTATTTTGACCGCTTTGAGGTCTTGAATAAAAAAGTATTCCTTTGCGGCGGTTCGCAGGAAGATCCTGATTATCAGGATAAATATAACGGTCATGCATCCACGCTGGAAGGACTCAAGGCACTCAATGACCGTCTGAAAGCAAACGGCGTGGATGTGGAATACAAGCTCTATGATTCGCATCACTCCCAGTATATCCCCGATATGCTCAAAGAATATCTGCAAAAGGAATACCCCGCGAATTAAGCTGCAAGCACTCTGGTACAAGAAAATATGTTAAGATATCGTGAATGGACATTCCGCTCCTGTGATACGGATTCGGAACATAAAGTGACAGATATTCGCCTACATTCTGATGATGCGGAAAAGATCACGATTGAACTGAAGCCTGTGTCGGTGTATCCTCCGGAAAACGAGACGATGGCATGGGAAGACTGGAACCGTTATAACAGCATCTGTATCTACAAGACCGACTACGAAAAATTGTTGCTGCCGTCGATTGAAACGCTGTTTCCGGTCATGGATCCGGATCCGAACGGCTTCGGTGTGCAGGAGACCTTTGATCGGACATCCGTCAATTTTTTCTGAAAGGATGACTGGCAAAGGCTCATCGCAAATCTGACAGGATGTATGGAGACGGCGGAAGAATCAGAAAAAGCGTTTTATTCTGCTGTGATTCGTTTCCTGAAAGACTGCATGGCAATCAGCGATTGGTTCTGCATTGAGGGCAATCTGTAACAGCTTATCAACAAAATTCCCCTGCATCTTCACGATGCAGGGGATTCGCTGTATTGGGTTTATTCTGCGTCAATCTGCTGAAGGCGGGTGAGCCATTTCGTGATACATCCGGCACGGTAAAATTCGAACCAAGCACCTTCACAGAAGCGTTCTGCGCGGTCAGCCGCAAGCAGCAGCGCGGTGACTGTTTTGCCGTCGAGCGCAGAAACGTCCGCATTCTGCATGGAATCCATATCCCACCGGAGACCGGCATCTCTGAGCACATCGCTGTATTCATGCAGATGCAGTTCCGGATGCGCTTCAACAAACTGATACACAGCTTTCCGGAATATTCTGACGGTATCAGAATATTGCACGTAGGACATCTGCCTGGGATGTTCCGGAGAGCCGTCATTTTCGGTATCATGCCACCATGTGCCGCCGCTGTCTTTTTCCAGCGCCGGGAGAAATTCCGTCAGGCGTTCAAACATGCAGGTTCCTCTTTTCGTATGGGATCAGAGCAGGTCTGCGGTTTCGAGGATCATGCGCTCTGTCTTTTCCCAGCCGAGGCACGGATCGGTGATGGATTTGCCGTAGCAGCCTTCGTCGACTTTCTGTGCGCCGTCCTCAATGTAGCTCTCCACCATGAAGCCCTTGACCAGCTTGCGGATATGCTCATTGTAGCGGCACTGGTTCAGTACCTCATAGATAATGCGCGGCTGTTCAAACGGATTCTTGCCGGAGTTTGCGTGGTTGGTGTCGATAATCGCGGCGGGATTCTGCAAGCCGGATTCCTCGTAGAATTTTGAGAGCAGTGCGAGATCCTCGTAGTGATAGTTCGGGAGGGACTGTCCGTGCTTGTTCATGTAACCGCGCATGATGGCGTGTGCGTAGGGATTGCCCTGGGAGTGGACTTCCCAGCCGCGGTACACAAAGGTGTGCTTGGACTGCGCCGCGGTGATCGCGTTCATCATAACGGAGAGATCGCCGCTGGTGGGATTCTTCATGCCAACAGGGCAGTCGAGACCGGAGGACACAAGGCGGTGCTCCTGATTCTCAACGGAACGCGCACCGACTGCGACGTATGCGAGGACATCGTCGAGGTAGCGGTGATTTGCAGGGTAGAGCATTTCATCCGCGCAGGAAAATTCTGTTTCGCGGAGCGCACGCATATGCAGCTCACGGACTGCGATGATACCCTTGAACATATCCGGCTTTTCGTGCGGGTTCGGCTGGTGGAGCAGTCCCTTGTAGCCTGCGCCGGTGGTGCGGGGCTTGCCGGTGTAGATGCGCGGGACGATGAAAATCTTGTCCTTGACCTTTTCTGCGACGCCGCGGAGACGGTTCAGGTAATCCATCACAGCGTCGGGATTATCTGCGGAACACGGTCCGATGATGAGCAGCAGACGGTTGTCCTTGCCGCTGAAGATATTGCGGAGGATCTCAGCGCGGTCTGCAACGATCTGTGCCATTTCGGGCGTGAGGGGATACATTTCTTTGGTTTCCTTCGGGATGGTGAGCTTGCGCTCGAATTCGAGGTTCATCATGGTAAAAATACACTCCTTCAATATGGATACATCCTTGTAATCTTGCTGTCTGAATCTATTATACACCTTTTTTTGCGATTTGTCAACCCTTTAACGCGCAAAAGCGTTAAATCGCTAAAACGAACAAAATTTTATGCAAAGCATTGTGAAAAATGAGAAATGCATTGAAAAGAGAAATGAGAAAAGCCGCGTTCCTTGACTGAATTAAGATGTAAGAACCCGACTCGCGTTATTGTCTGTTTATGCAATCTATCAACGCGAGTCGGGTGCTTATTTATCAAGGATATTTTATATCCAGGATACTTTATATCCAGGATACTTTGAACGCGATAATCCCTCTTTCCCCGTTCCTCATTTTAATATAGTTTTCCGTCAAAATACTGCAAAAGCAGCAGCACCACGCCGCTGTAGGTATTCTCCTGCAAAATTTCGCCCTGCACCGTCCAGCCGGTTTCCGCAGTCTCCTCGATGACCTCCTGTACTGCCGGCATATCGTCGATCGGGTGTTCGTCCGCTTCATAGATTACCTTCCGGATGCCCGCAGCAGCACTCCAGATATCATACACACGCTGGCTCAGCTCCGGAATTTCGGTGCCGCAAATTTGTTGTGCCATTTCCGATAATACTTTGAACACCTCTGCAACCTGTTGCTCATATTCTGCTTCGGTCATATTTGAATTCGGATCCGGCATTTGGGGGAGCGTGAACGCGCCGCTTTGAACGGCTTCATCTATTGCGCTTCCAACGGCTTCATCCCACTCGTCCTGAATCCAGCTGAACATTCTGTCATAGCCTGAAAAACGCAGAAACGGATCAGCGTCCTTGGTGAGCGCAAGCTGAGAAAGAAGTTCTGCTTCATTTTCCTTGTAATATCCCTTGTGATGCGAAAGCTCGTGTGCATCCAGATTCAGCGTGTAGATCGGAGACATATATTTATTATGTGTCGGCTCCATCGTGAACGGGTAATTGTAGCCGCCGATGCCCATGCGCTCCAGAATATCCGAGCAAAGCGCCGTTTTAACCGGCGGATAATAGCCCGCAAGCCGCGGAAATTCGTCCGCAAGATTCTGCATGGCGGTGTTGACCTTTTGCATCCCCTCATCCACTGTATAGAAATTGACCGTGCCGTCCTCCGCGATTTCGATTTCCTCCGCCGCCTGGTTCATTCCGTTGACCGCATAGGCATAGAGCGCGGAGATTTCCTGCAAGGTAAAATCCGTGCGCTGATCGTTCTCTCCTTTTCCGAGCAGTGTGCCGCAGAACGGCACCAGCCAGCACGGCATATACAGAAAAATCACGCAGACGCCCATCATGAGAAAGGTCTTGAAATATCCCGCGCAGAATTTCTTGTATCCGGTCTTTTTGCGCAGAAAAATCAGCAGAATGAGGATCGGAATGCTGAGCAGCAAAAGCAGGATTCCGAGATACATCATGATCTCGCCGAGTGCGAACGGCAGCAGACCGGTCACATGGCTGATGCCATCGCAGAGAAAACCGTAAATATGGTCGGTGTACCAGTCACAGGCGGCGGGGAAAAAGCAGAGAATCCCCATCAGCACGGTACAAATCAATAATATGATGATAACGCGCCAGTATTTTGATTTCCGTTTCATTCCTCTTTCCTCATTTCGAGTTTCTCATTTCAATAGAGTTTTCCGTCATAATATTGCAGGAGCAAAAGCACGACACCGTCGTAGGAGTTTTCCTGCATATATTCCGCATAGATTTCCCAGTGTGTTTCCCTTGCGCTCTCAATCGCTTCCTGTACAGCGGGCATTTCGTCAATCGGGTGGGAATCCTCCTGATAGGTCTGCTCGCGTATGTCTTGTGCAGTATTGTAAATCTGCCCGGCGCGTTCGCAGATCTGCGGAATATCCGCGAATACCTGATTGAAAACGCGGCCGTATTCCTGCAAAGCAGCTTTCATTTGCTGCTTTTCTTCCTGTGTCATGCCGGAATGCAGTTCCGGAACGACCGGCAGCGTGATTTCTCCGCGTGCAGCCAGTTCATGCAGATACTGATCGGCGGCAGTCTCCCATTTTTCATAGAGATACCGGAGGATATCATCATAGGCGGAAAACCGCAGAAACGCATTTTCACTTTGAGACAGCGCAAACATTGCAATGAAATTCGCTTCATTCTCCTTGCCGAATCCCTTGACATGGCAAAGCTCATGCGCATTGAGTACCGGAATGTAATACGGCGGCTGATATTTGTTTCTGGTTGCTTCGGAAAGCAAGGAATAGGTCATGCCGCCGATGCCCATGCGCTCATAGATATCCGATGTGAATGCAATTTTCACAGGCGGATAATATCCCGAAAGACGCGGGTATTCATCCGAAAGACTGCGCAGTGCTTCCGTAATCAGCGGCTGAAGTTCCTCATCCGTCGGGAAATTGACAGAGCCGTCCTCCGCAATGGGGATGTCCTCTGCCGCCTGGTTCAGCCCTTCCACCATATGCACATACAGTGCGGTCAGCTCTTTGAAATCATAGTCCGTGCGTTTCCCGGTATTGTCCTTGCCGAGCACATTGCCGCAGACCGGTATCAGCCAGCACGGAACTGCCAGAAACAGCGCAATGACACCCGCCATCAGAAGCGTCTTGAACCATCCCGCGCAGAACCGTTTGTAGCCGTTCTTTTTGCGCAGGAAAATCAGCAGGATCAGAAACGGGATGCTGAGCACACCCGCCAGAATGGCAAGGAGAGTCAGGATTTCTCCGACGGATACCGGAATCAGTCCGCAGAACCGTGAAAATAAACCGGTGAAATACCCATAAAGATGATCTGTGTACCAGTCACAGGCGGACGGGAAAAAGCAGGTGACGCCGGAAAGCAAAGTGAGGATCAGCAGGATCAGGATGATGCGCCGGTATTTCGACTTCTTTTTCATGAATATCCTCCGGATGATGTTTCGTTGTAATATTGCAGCAGTAAAAGCACAACGCCGTCATAATAATGATCTTCGCGTGTTTTTTTGTATTCTGTCCAGAATGCTTCTCTTTCTTTGACGGCTTCTTCCATCAGTTCCGGATCATTCATAATGCGCTCTGTTTCCGGATGCGGCTCGGAAAAATAATTATTCGTTGCGATGCCCTGTGCTGCATCCTGAATGATCTGAACCCGTTCCGAAAGTTCCGGCTCTTCCGTGAGATACTTATCCAGAATTTTGCTGTTCGCGCTTGCGATTGCGAGGATTTGTTTTTCTGCTTCTGATGTCCGGTTTTCGCTGAGCGGCGGCATAGGCTGAAGTACGCCGCTTGCAGTCAGTTCGTCCGTAAACGACCAGTATTCCTCCATGTATTCCGGTTCAACGTAGTAAAGAATTGCCTGATATGCTGCAAACCGCAGATACGGATTTTCGCTTCTGGAAAGTGCAAGCTCAGCAATGAAATTCGCGGCATCCTCCTCGTGGAATCCTTTGAGATGAGCAAATTCATGTGCCGCGGTTTTGGGGAAGGATGTCGGGTACAGGTATTTGTTCAGGGCGATTTCCTGTGTCATTAAATAGGTGACGCCGCCGATACCGGTCCGTTCCATTTTGTCCGGATCAAGCGGCGTTTTGGAGGGCGGATAATAGCCGGCAAGCCGCGGATATTCGTCTGACAGTGCCTTGACGGCATCAATGATCTGCGGATACAGCTCTTCATTGTCCGGAAACTGCACGCTGCCGTCTTCCGCGATCTCGATTTCTTCCGCCGCCTGGTTCAGTCCGCGGACAGTATCGCAGTACAGTGCCTGTATTTCCGTGATATTAAATGCTGCGCGCTTGTCTGCCTGTTCCTTTCCGAGCACATTGCCGCTGCTCGGGATCGTATCCAGCAGCAGCCACGATAACTGCCAGCAGAGCACAAACACAGCAGCCGACCGGAACCAGATTTTGCAGAAAGCTCTGTATTTCGGCTTCTTGCGCAGAAAGATCAGCGCGAGCAGAATCACACCGCAAAGGATATATACCGGATATTCCAGTATCTCCGCCGCTTCACAAACCGGAATCGGAATCAGCCCGAACACCCATGCAACCGCACAGCTCAGATATTTGTATATATGGTCGGTGTACCAGTCACAGGCGGACGGGAAAAAGCAGATGACTGCAATCAGCACGCAACAGATGCCGATCATCAGGATAACGCGCCAGAATTTTGGTATCTTTATTTTTTTGATTTTTTTCATGTTCAGGACTCCGCATGCAGTGCGCAGAGCCGGTCTGCAAATTCGGTGATATCCGGAACGCCTTCCAGTGCGTCGGTGAATTTTGACGGTATTGCGGAAGCCCCGAGCCGTGCGCCGAGCAGATTGCCTGCAATGGCGCCGGTGGAATCACTGTCGCCGTCGTGATTGACCGCCGCGATCAGGCACTTTCCGAGATCGTGCGGATAGCGCAGCGCACAGTAGAGCGCGATTGCATAGGCTTCCTCGCCCACCCAGCCTTCGCCGAGCTCCGCAATTGCCTCTGTGTCGGTATCATAGGGCTTTTTTGCGAGCAGGAGCGCGTGCCCAGTCAGGTCGTCCATGGTCTTGATGTATTTATCGGCAAGGCGGTACTGATCCGCGAATTTCCGCGCCGCCTCCATTGCTTCATGTGCGATATCCGTGAACGGCAGATCGGTGAACGCCGCCTTGCAGACCGCAAACGAGAACATGCCCGCGGAGAGATAGCCGAGCGGATGACCGTGTGTGATCGCTGCCGCTTCCGCACCGATGCGGAACGCTTCCTCCGCCGAATCGGTATAGAGACCGGCGGGCGCAGTCCGCATGATGCCGCCGCAGCCCTTGCTGTCGTTCGCAGGTGTGAAGAATGTGCCGGATCCGCCCTCCTTCAGCGCCGAAAGACAGGTGTTGCCGGGCGCACGGCGTGCAAAGAGCCAGCGGATCTGCATCAGCGGCTCGTTCGCAAATTCTTCAGGGAGCTCCGGCATATCCGAATCGCGTGCTCCGGTGAACGGATGCGGCTGGCAGGTATGCTCCTGTGTGAAGAGCCACGCGAGATAGGAATGGCGGATATATGCCGCTTCACTGCCGGGCTTGCCGTTCTCCGCGCATGCGAGCAGACCGGCCGCCGTGAAGAGCGTCATCTGCGTATCGTCCGTGACGATCGCTTTTTCAAATCCGGGGAACAGGCTAAACGCCGTGATGCCTGCTTCACCGTATTTTTGCCTGATATCGCGCAGACGCTTGAATTCGACGGGATAGCCGAGGGCGTCTCCGGCGGCACCGGCAATCAGACAGCCGCGGAAACGATCCTGCAATTTTGTGCTTTTCATGGGAAAACCTCCTTGGTATTGTGTCAATTCTGACGCTGCTGCATATGCTGGTATCAGAAGGAGATGAGCAATATGCAGCATGAATATTTTCTTGGCGGTGCATCCCAGAACGGCTTTGAAACGGCGTTCTGGGATGAACAGAAGCATCACTACGGATTTCTGCTGAAGGGCGGCCCCGGAACGGGCAAATCAACCTTGATGAAAACGGTCGCCGCGGCATTTGCGGAGGAGCCCGTTTCGGTCTATCACTGCGCATCCGATCCCCGCTCGCTGGATGCAGTGGTGCTGGAGCAGCGCGGGGTTTACATCGCGGATGCTACCGCCCCGCATACAGCCGATACGCCCCTGCCCTTCGTGACCGGTGAAACGGTCGATCTTGCGGCGGGACTGGATAGGGATGCGGTGCGGGAAAGCGGCGAACAGGCGCGGGTGCTCTATGCGGAAAATCAGGCGATGCATATGCAGGTGCGGCAGAGTCTGCGCGGGCTTGCCTCCATGCAGACGATGTACACGGATATCACCGCGGGCGCACTGCTCCGCGAAAAGCTCGCCGCCTATGCGGAACGCTTCTGCAAGCGTCTTCTCCCGCGCAGTGCATCCGGGCAGGGCGTTCTGCTGCACCGTCAGTGCAGTGCGCTGACGCCGGACGGCCGCGTGTGCTTTCAGCCGGCGAATGCAGCGGTGCTGTATCTGCGGGACAACTGTATGATTGCTGCACAGGAACTGCTTGCCGTGTTTGCGGAACGTGCTGTTTCTGCGGGGAAATGTGTCGAGGTGACCGCCGATCTCACGCAGAACGGGAAACCGCTTTCGCATGTGTTCCTGCCGGAGACAGGGCTCACCGTGTCTGCTGTGCGGGAACTGCCTGACGGGGTGCGCGAGGATGCAACGGTCATTGATCTGCGGCGGTTTTATGACAGCGCAGCACTCCGGAAACAGCGCACGCTTCTGCGGTTCTGCCGGGAGACTGCGGATGCAATCGAAGCGGAGACTGTCGCGATTCTGCGGGAGGCGCTCGCCTGCCATGATGTGCTGGAGCAGACCTATATCGGCGCACTGGACACGGCATATCTGGATGCCATTGCCAAGCGCCTGACAGAGCGGATCCGCACAGAGTTTTAATATTGATAACCCAACGAACTCTTGAATTTGCTGCTTGTCTTTTTGCCGTGATGCTGCGTTAGAAAACCTTGCCTCACATCAAAAATCCTGCGCATCATTCTTCAAGCGTTCATTGGAACATCAATATGTTTATTATATCATATTTTTTTGCACAATGCAAGGGGAAAAGCAGGAAGAGGACAAGGAGAAAGTAGGAAACAGAAAGGAGAAAGTACGGGCGGCGGATGCGATAAACGGCAAAAGAGAGAGAGGACACCGCAATTCCTCTCTCCTCTTTTCTCATTCCTCATTTTCTCTTGAAATTTCACGCGGACTGTGCTATAATATAAAGTTGAGGGACTATACAATTCAGAAAGGGAAACGCTATGCCGGAAATTCATGTACTGCCAAAGGAGATCGCGGAGCTGATCGCTGCGGGCGAGGTCATCGAACGCCCCGCTTCCGTGCTCAAGGAACTGACCGAAAACGCCATTGATTCTGGCGCAAAGCGCATCACCGCGGAATTAAAGCGCGGCGGCGTGCAGTATCTGCGCGTGACTGACGACGGCTGCGGCATCGCACCGGATCAGGTGCGGACGGCGTTTCTGCGTCATGCCACAAGCAAGATTCAGGCGAAAGAGGACCTGGAATCCATCTTCACGCTCGGATTCCGCGGTGAGGCACTCGCCTCCGTCTGCGCCGTCTCAAAAACCGAACTGCTCACGCGCCAGCCCGATGCGGCATACGGTACGCATTATGTGAATGAGGGCGGCGAGGAGACATGCTTTGAGGAATCGGGCTGTCCTGCCGGCACTACGATGATCGTCCGCGACCTGTTTTACAATGTGCCGGTGCGGGCAGGATTTCTCAAAAAGGATACTGCGGAGGGCAACGCCGCCGTGAACATCTTCCAGAAGATCGCCCTTTCGCATCCGGAGATCTCCTTCCGGTTTATCCGCGAAAACCGCACCGAATTCACCACGCCCGGCGACGGTCAGCTGTATTCCGCCGTCTATGCGATCTTCGGGCGCGATTTTGCCCGCGATCTGCTCACGGTGGACTATGCGGAGTCGGCGGAAAACGGCATTTCCGTAAAGGGCTATATCATGAAGCCGCTGTATTCCCGCCCGAACCGCTCACATCAGTTTTTCTTCGTGAACGGGCGCTCCGTGCGGTCTTTTACGCTGACACAGGCGCTCGAGGATGCATACAAAACGCTCATCATGACCGGAAAATATCCCGCGTGTGTGCTGATGCTGGAGATTTCGCCGCGCATCGTGGATGTGAACATGCATCCGACAAAGGCAGAGGTGCGGTTCTCCGATGAAAAGCGCGTCTATGCGGCGGTGTATTTCGCGGTGATGAGTGCGCTTTCGCAAAATCATCTGGTCTATGAATTTCAGCTGCCGCAGACCGTGCAAATGAATGAGAAATGTGAAAAGAGAAATGAGAAAAGCGGAACATCAACGCACATTTTTCAACGCTCAGCTGTAAATATTCCGGATACACAGCCAATTCAGCCGAATGTGCCCGAATCAAAATCAATTCAGCCGGTCGGTCTGCCGGAGACAAAAACCGTTCAGCCGGTCAATACACAGCGGGATCATTCAACGGAGACAAAATCGGTTCAGCAGAATGTACCCGCGATTACGACGGAAACACTGATTCCGCCGAGACCGGCAGCACCGGAGCCCCCGGCAATCACACCCGAAACGCTGATTCCGCCGAAACCGAAGCGCGACTGGTTCGCGCCCGTTGCGGGAACGGATGACAACACTCCCGCCCCGCTGATCCCGGCACCGGAAAAGCCCGCGGAGCGCCCGGTACCGCTGCCCGCAGTTTCGGCATTTCCGGAGCTGAACCGTTCCGCAAAGCCTGCGCCGCTGCCGGAAAAGCCCGCCGAACGGGAAAAGGCGATTTCTGCGATCCAGCGCGAACCGATCACCGTGATCGGAGAACTGTTCGATAATTATATTCTGGCACAGGCGGGCGAACAGTTTGTAATGATTGACAAGCATGCCGCCCACGAGCGCATTCTGTTTGAGCGGTTCCGGCGGCGCGAATGCAAGGACCGGCAGAATCTTTTTCAGCCTGTGCGTGTCCTGCTGACGGAGGATGAGATCACAGCACTGCGGGACAATGCGGAACTGCTGGAAAACTGCGGCTTCACATTCGATTTTTCCGAGTCGCCCGTGGTGCAGATGCTCGGCATTCCGCTTTCCTGTGAAACGCTCGATCTGGATGAGATCGCGCAGGATCTCGCGGCAGCCTGCCTGCACAGTGCCGGACAGCCGGACATGCATCTTCTGGACGATATGTTTCACGATCTTGCGTGCAAGGCGGCGATCAAATCCGGCACGCACAATACCACAGCAGAACTGCAGTCGCTTGCGGTGCAGGTCTGGGAGGATGAAGCGATCCGCCACTGCCCTCACGGCAGACCGGTCATGTTTTTGCTTTCAAAATATCAGATCGAAAAGCAGTTCATGCGGATCCAGCACTGAAGGGAGGCGGCGCGTATGTCTGATTTCGCTTGCTTCCTCGCGGGTATGGTACGGCTGCTCGCTCCGGGTGTACTGGTTTTGCTTTGGCACAAAAAGACCGGCGCAAGGCTCTATCCTGCGCTGCTCGCCTTTGCGGTTTGTCTGCCAGCGTTCATCGTCGGCTCTGCGATCCGTTCCGGATTCAGCCATGACGATGCAATTGCCTATTATATCAAGCAGGGCATTCTGTTCGGTATTGTGGAGGAGGGCACGAAATATCTGGTGCTCCGCTTTCTGCTTGCCGCGTATGACGACCGGAAGGATGCTGTTTCATACGGGATCGGCCACAGCGCCTATGAGCTGTTTGCGAGCGGTATCACCTGCATCGGTCTGATCGGTACGGGCAAGGCAGCCTCCGGTATTTTCGGAATTGCGCTCCTGTCGGTCATTGAGCATCCGCTCTGGACGGCTGCACTCACGGTGCTCATTTTCTACGGCATCCGCACGGAGAAAACAAAAATCATGCTGCCCGCTGCGATGCTGCTGCATGCAGTCTGCAATGCGTCGCAGGGCATTTTCATCGAATCTGCAGCAAGGGCAATCAACCTCGTGCTGCTGGCCGGTAGGTGCTTTGCGGCATACCGGTGCTGGAAGGCAATGGAGGATCCCTACGCAATGAAACTGTAATCTGCAATTCAAATACGGAGGTGCATTCCAAATGGACAAAGAGCGGGAGCGTGCGCTGAAGCTGCTCAACAAAAACTGTGAGATCCTGCTGAAGCGGTACGCCAAGCAGTATCATCTGAAAAAGAAGCTGGACTGCCTCTATACGGAGAAAGACGGCATGATCTCGATTCTGGTACTGTATGTGAGCGAGGAGAAGGAGCAGCCGCGCCTCTATATGAAAAGATTCCTGAAGCCGGTCTGGCTCGATCAGCTGTTCTGGGATATTATGGATATCCCGCAGCCGAACTATGTGCCGCTTTCTTCGCATATCGTCGGCGCATTCAATGTTGACGGCGTGCTGATGGCGAAGGAGGATTTCGCTGTTCCGGATTATTCCGTGCCGGTAATGGAGCACCTGATTGCGGCGGAGACGGAGAAATTCGCGGACGATCTGCCGCTCTGCACCGAAGAAGCATATTACGAAAAGCTGGATGCCGGCACAACGATGAAGCACGGCGACATGATGCGTGTGCTGAATGCGATCCACCGCGGCGATATCAAGCGGGCGCGGAATCTGCTGGCAAAACGCTCGCTGACACCTTTTTCCGGCGGCACGGACAATTTCAAAAAGCAGGCACTCAGATGGCTTGACAAGAATACCTGAAATAAAGGATGGATACACATGGCAAACAAAGCATTGCTCGTGATGGAGATGCAGACGGATTATTTCCGCGAGAGACGCATCGCGAAATTTACATACGATACGGATAAGCTGGTCGCTGCGGTCAATGCCGCGGTCGACAAATACGCGGCAGAGGGCTGGGATATCGTCTATCTGCGGCAGATCTTCCCGGATACGACCTCAAACCGCATCATTTTCGGCTTCAATATCGAAAAGACGGAGGGCGCAGAGCTCTGGAACGGGCTGCATGTTGTGTCGGAGCATATCCTCAACAAAAACATCGCGGATCTCTTTGCGGACGAAAAGCTCCGCGCATTTTTCACGGCGCAGGGCTACACGGAATATCTGCTCTGCGGGCTGGATGAATGCGGCTCTGTTTCGGCGACGGCGCTGGGCGCGAAGAATGCCGGCGCGGACGTAAAGATCCTGCGGGATGCGACCGGCACGCGCTTCGATACGCGCAAGATCAATGAGACACGCGCAAAGATGAAGATGAACGGGATCGAATACGCGTGAAATTGAAATGAAGTAGAAAGCAGTAAGGAGTAAGCAGAAAGGAAGGCGAACGGATACGCTTTCCTTTGTGTTTGGGGGTGAACAGTGTTGAATCAAAAACCGACTGTGCTCGCGGTCGTGGGTGCAACGGCATCGGGCAAGACGGCGCTCGGCGCGGAAATTGCGGTGCGGCTCGGCGGAGAAGTCATTTCCGGCGATTCCATGCAGATCTATCAGGGGCTGGATATCGCGACGGCAAAACCGACCGCCGAAGAAATGCGCGGCATTCCGCATCATCTGATCTCGGTGCTGCCGCCCGACCATGCATGCTCTGTGGCGGAATATGTGGAGATGGCGCGTGCAAAGATCGCAGAGGTGCAGTCCCGCGGCAAGCTGCCCGTGATCGTCGGCGGAACGGGGCTCTATATCGACTCGCTGCTCGACAATATCCAGTTTCCGGATATTCCTGCGGACGATGCGCTCCGCGAACGGCTGAACCGGGAGGCGGAAACACTCGGACGGACAGCCATGCTTGAACGGCTCCGCGCATGTGATCCGGAGACTGCCGCCAACCTGCACGAGAACAATCTCCGGCGCATTGTACGCGCCCTTGAGGTATGGGAGCTGACGGGCATCCCCCTCTCCGAGCATGCCAGACGCAGCCGTGCCGTTCCCCCGCCCTGGAATGCAGTGCGCATCGGCATCTGCTTCGACGACCGGGAAAAGCAGTATGCCCGCATCCGGCAGCGCGTGGACATGATGATGGAGATGGGATTGCTTGATGAGGTGCGCGCCGAATATGAAAGCGGCACGCGCCGTGCGACGGCGGCAATGGCGATCGGCTACAAGGAACTGATTCCCTACCTGGAGGGACATGCAGATCTGGACAGCTGTCTTGCGGCAATCAAACAGGAAACCTGCCGGTATGCGAAGCGACAGGGAACATGGTTTCGGCGAAATGAGCAAATATACTGGGTACACCGTGACGGAATGGGGCAAACCGCCGAAATTTTTGCAAAATTGCAAAATGACCTTTTTCAATCAATCATTTTGTGATATAATAATGCTGTGTACTTGTCGGCTTGTGAGATTCTGATCGGCAGGTACACGAATATTTTCTAAATAAACCAAGAAATGAGGCAATGAACAATGACCAACAAAGGTTTGAATCTGCAGGATGTTTTTCTGAACCAGGCGAGAAAGGATCGTCTGCCGCTGACCATCTTCCTGACGAACGGCTATCAGTTCAAGGGTATTATCCGCGGCTTCGATCAGTTTATCGTGATCCTGGAGACGGAGGGCAGACAGCAGCTGGTCTATAAGCACGCGATCTCCACGATCGTGCCGGCAAGACCGATCTCCATTCTGGATGCAATGGAGCAGAGAGAGGACGCTGACCAGTAATCCATGAATGAGATCACAACGCGAATCCTGCGGCTGCTCTTGCTGATATTCGCTGTTGTGCTGGCATCCAGTATATTCTATCATTTGTTCTTTCAGGGCTATGAGACCGAAAATGCGATGTATTACGAGGTTCGTGATGTCGCTGCATTTCAGGGCGTATATGTCCGGGACGAGCACGTACAGGAATACCGTGGAACAGGCGCGGTCCGCTACTGTGTGGATGACGGCGCAAAGCTCGGTATCGGCAGCGTGATCGCGGAGGTTTACGCCAACGGCGAACAGATCGACCTGAGAAAGCGCATTGCTGCGCGGCAGGAAGAACTTGAAGCGCTGCAGAAGGTCGAAAACCCCGGCACCAGCGAAAGCGCACAGCCGGTTGCACTGGCTGCGCTGATCAAGGAACAGTATAAGAACCTGATCCGCAGACGGGAGGAAAATCTGTTTTCCCAGATGGCGGACAGCAAGCGTGAACTGACAACGCTGCTGAGTACATACGATAAGATCACCGATCCCGCAGTGGACTATTCCGCAAGGATCCGTTCGCTTGAAAGCGAGATCGCGGAGCTTTCTGCCCGTCTGACCGAACCGGTCGAGACGATCACAGCAAAGGAGAGCGCTTATTTCGTCAGCTATGTGGACGGCTATGAGCCACAGCTGACGGTCAAGGGCATCCCCGACCTCACGCCGGATTTCCTTGCGACCGTGACCGATGACGTTGCGGAGCACAGCACGGAGAACGGCGCGATCGGCAAGCTGGTGGAAAGCTATGCGTGGTATATCGTGGGTGTATTCGACAACACCAAGACCGGGCTTTCGGACGGCGACACGGCGAATATGCGGCTGGAATCCGCCGCCGGTACGATCAAGGTGCAGGCAGAAAAGCTCACCCAGATCGAAGGCAAGGAGAAAACACTCGGCGTCTTCCGCTGCGAGCAGATGTCCTACGATACGGTGCAGCACCGCACAGAGCGCGTGGAGCTTCTCCGCGATGCGATCAAGGGTGTTCGTGTACCGCGCAGCGCCATCCGCTTCAAGACGGTGGAAGAAACGGTTGTCAAGGAGGACGGCACGACCTATACGCAGGATGTGAGACAGATGGGCGTGTACGTTCTGGTCGGCGAAACGGCGGAATTCCGCAAGCTGAAGGTGCTCCATCAGGAGGATGAGTTCTACATCTCCGATATGGATGCCGGCAGCGGATATGTCGCGCTCTACGACGAGATCATCGTGAAGGGAGTGAAGGCAGATGAGGAATGACGCAACTATGAATGAACAGCAGAAGGCGGTGTGTGAACGGCTCGAAACGATCCGCGCAAACATCGCAGCAGCGTGCAGACAGGCAGGGAGAACGCCTGATTCCGTCTCGCTGATGGCGGTCACGAAGACCGTCGATCCCCTGCTCATCAATACGGCATGCGATGAAGGCGTGCTGCTGCTCGGCGAAAACCGCGTGCAGGAATTCCTGTCCAAGCGCGAGGCATACCGCCCCGAAGCAAGCGTGCAGTTCATCGGACATCTGCAAACAAATAAAGTAAAACAGATCATCGACAAGGTTTCGATGATCCAGTCCGTGGACAGCCTGCATCTGGCTGCGGAGATCCATAAACAGGCTGAAAAATGCGGCATCGTTATGCCGATCCTGCTGGAAGTGAACATCGGCGGTGAGGAGAGCAAATCCGGCGTTTCTCCGGACGAGCTCCCGCAGCTCACGGAGGATGTGCTCAAGCTCACGGGCGTGAAGCTCTGCGGGCTGATGACCATTCCCCCGCCCGCGCCGGAGGTTTCCGCACAGGATGCGGTCTTTGAGAAGATGCAGGCGCTGTTTGAGAAAATGCAGTCTGTATGCAGGATGGACACGCTCTCGATGGGCATGTCCGGGGACTATGAATCCGCAGTCCGGCACGGCGCAACGGTGGTACGCATCGGCAGCGCACTGTTCGGTGCGAGATACTATCCCCCGAAAAAGGAACAGTAACGCCAAAAGGCGTAAAAAATGTGAATCAATTGAAAGAAGGAGCGAGCCAAATGAAAATTTTCGATACGATCCGTGACTTTATCGCACCGCAGGAAGACGATTCCTACGACAGCGAGCCGATCCGCGGCGAATCGCAGCGCAGAAGCGAAATGCGCGAACCCAGAGAACCGCGTGAGCCCAGAGAAATGCGCGAATCCTCTATCCGCGAGACCAGAAGCCCGCGTGAATCCATCCGCGAGAGCAGCAGAGAGCCGCACGAGTCCTTCCGCGAGCGCGAGCAGGCAGATCCGCTGCGCCGTGAGCCCGCAGCCGCTCCCTACCGCGGCAGAGGCGCTGCTGAGGAGGAGAGCCGTCAGCCGAACGGCAGAAACAAGGTTGTGAACATCCAGGCGACGGCACAGCTCCAGGTTGTGCTGGTCAAGCCGGAGGTCTTCACCGATGCAAAGCAGATCGCAGATCACCTGATTGCGAAGAAGACCGTCGTGCTGAACCTTGAGACCGCTTCCGCTGAGAACAAGCGCCGCATCATCGACTTCCTCGTCGGCGTTGCATACGCAAACGGCGGCAGCCTCAAGCCCGTCGCAAATCTTACATACATCATCACGCCCTACAATGTCGGCTTCATCGGCGAGGATCTCGTCAATGAGCTTGAAAACACCGGCGTTATCATGTAATATCAGCTACGCCTGCTATGCTTTTTTGAGCTGTCAGGCGTGCTTTGCGCAATATACCTGAAATAGGAAGACTGCTCCGATTTGGGAGACAGTCCCGGCACAGACCTGTGGGAAGGAAAGGAGTGCAGGCTATGATCACCGCAAAGGACATTCACCGCAAGAAATTTGAACAAGTGAAATTTGGATACAATCCGGAGGAAGTTGAAGGCTTCATGGCAGATCTGGAGCGCGATTTCCGCCTGATGGAACAGCAGCTCTCGGATTCCAACGACAAGGTACAGCTTCTGGCTGACAAGGTCCGCGAATACAAGGAGACGGAGGACGATCTCCGCAATGCCCTCGTGGGCGCACAGAAACAGGCACGCGAAGTGATCGAGGCGGCAAAGACAAGAGCCGCACAGATCGAAGCGGACGCCAAAAAGCGCGGCGACTCCGTGAAGGCGGAGGCAATCGTCGGACAGGAGGAACAGCTTCAGACGCTCGAAGCGGAAATCGCGGAGAAGAAGAAGGAGCTTGCCGCTCTTGCTGAGCAGGCGAAGGAGTTCCGCCAGTCGCTGCTCAATTCCTATAAGACACATCTCAAGCTGATCGCGCAGATTCCGAGCGCACCGGTTTCTGTGGATATCGCGGAGACGGCGCCGAAGACCGATGCGGCTGCACCGGAAAAGGCAGAGCCCGCAAAGGCAGAAGCACCCGCAGCGCCGGCTGCTGTTGAACCGGTCAAGCCCGTGGAGCCTGTGAAGCCCGTGGAACCCGTTCAGCCTGCTGCGGCGGCACCGGTGGTTCCGAAGGAGCCCGTGAAGCCGGCAGATATCACGGCACCCGCTGAGCCGGAAGAACCGGCACCTGCAGAAACGCAGTCCGAGAAAGCGGATACGGCAGAGGAAGCGAATGCACGGCAGAGCAGCGCAATCATCAACGATCCCTTTGCTGTGGAGGATGCGGAAAAGCTGCGCCAGAATGATGTGCAGTTCGGCAGCCGCCGTGACGACAACAAGCGCAGACGGCGCTAAGAATAAACGTGACGGAACCTGCACTGCATTGGCATGATGCAGGTTCCTTTGTTATATCGGAAAGGAGCTTGACAGAGCGTGGCTCTCTATCTTATCATCTATGCGGCGATTGCACTGCTCGTCGTTGCCGACCAGCTTATCAAGGTCTGGGCGGTCAACAATCTGATCGAACAGGGCAGCATTCCGTTCCTGAAAATCTTCGGTGTTGACTGGATGCATCTGACCTATGTGGAAAACCGCGGCGCGGCATTCAGCATGCTGAGCGGTTCGCGCGGGTTCCTGATCGTGTTCCCGATCGTGATGGTCGGCGCCTGCCTTTATATCATGCACCGGCGCGGCAAGCGGCATCGCTGGCTTTATCTTGCGCTCCCGCTGATCGTGGCGGGCGGCATCGGCAATCTGATTGACCGGATCTTCCGGGACGGTGCCGTTGTGGATTATTTGGATTTTCAGCTTGCAAAATTCGCGGTGTTCAATTTTGCGGACTGCTGTGTGACCGTCGGCGTGATCATCATGATTTTCTGCATAATCTTTGTGGAAAAGGAAGAGAAAGAAGCGAAAACACTGAAAAAAGCCGAGCGTCAGCCGTATGCGCATACTTATGAAGAAGTCGGCGAACTGCCGGAGGCGGGAGAACTCCCCGAAGCGGAAGAACTGCCTGTTGCGGAGCTCCTCGAAAATCCAGAGAGCGCAGAAGCTGCGGAAAATACTGTGAGTACCGCGCTGCTGCCGGAGATTGCAGATGCCAAGTGAGATGCTGAACTTCACCGCGCCGCCGGAGGATGCGGGCAAGCGGCTCGATGCATGGATCGCCGCACAGCCGGAGCTCGAACTGACACGCTCGGCGGTGCAGCAGCTGATGGAACAGGGGAATATCCTGTTTGCGGGTAAGCCTGCGAAGAAGAACGACCGTATCAAGGGCGGCGAGACGATTTCCGTTGAACTGCCGGAACCGACCGCGCTGGAAGCGCTGCCGCAGGAGATCCCGCTGGACATTGTCTATGAGGATGTGGAACTGCTTGTCGTCAACAAAGCGAAGGGCATGGTCGTGCATCCCGCGCCGGGACATCCGGACGGGACGCTCGTCAATGCTCTGCTCTGGCACTGTGCAGGACAGCTTTCGGGCATCAACGGTGTGATCCGGCCGGGCATCGTTCACCGTATCGACCGCGACACGAGCGGTCTGCTGATCGTCGCCAAGACCGACCGCGCCCATCTGGGGCTTGCGGAACAGATCGCTGTGCATTCGTTCACGCGGGAATATGAGGCTGTCGCGTGCGGGAGATTCCGTGATGAGACGGGAACAGTGCATGCGCCGATCGGCCGCGATCCGAACAACCGGCAGAGAATGTGCGTGACCGAGAAAAACGCCAAGGACGCCGTCACGCATTACGAAGTGCTGACGCAGTACGAGAAATACGCGCATATCCGGTGCCGTCTGGAAACGGGACGCACCCACCAGATCCGCGTCCATATGAAATATATCGGGCATCCGATTTTCGGCGATCCGGTGTACGGCAAAACGGAGGCTTGCATTGAGGGACAGTGTCTCCATGCGAAGAAAATCGGCTTTGTGCATCCGGTGACGGGGGAATATCTTGAATTTGACAGCGAACTCCCCGCTTATTTTCTGGATGTGCTGCGGCGTGTCGGGAGATAAAGCTGTCCGGAGGGCAGAAGGAGAGTTTGCATGAAAAATATCTGCGCCTTTGTGCTGACCGCGTTTGCGGCAATGCTTACGGTGTCCTGCGCATCGGATTCCGGCACAGCGGAGAAGTCTGTTCCTGCGGAAACGACCGTTTCGACTTCGGAAACCGCCATACAGACGGTAGAAACGACCGTGCTGACCACAGCAGAGACGACCGTTTCATCGGCAGCTTCCACAACAGTTTCGACTGCGCTGCAGACCGCGGAAACATCTGCCGTGACCTCGAAAACGACGGTCACAGCGCCGCAGCTCCAGCGGGAGGATCTTGCGCGGTATGCCGATCCGGACACCTATGCCGGAATGGATTTCTATTATTCAGAACGCGAACTGCTGGAGATGCCGGATATTCCGGATCCGCAGACCGATGAAGACTATGCGGAGATCGCGGAAACGCTCTTTCAGAACATGCATCGGCTCTGTGACTACATTCTGCAAATTCATGCAGACCGCTACGACCTGAACGACACGCTGTGCTTCGGCGGAAAAGCATCTCCGTTCTATTTTATGCGCGTGGATGATCCGCATTATCAGACGGTCCCGGATCTTCACGCATTTCTGGGCAAGGTGTACTCGAAACGGTACATGATGAACCAGACGCTGCAAAGTACAGGGCTGCCGTTTGTCATTCCCGGGCAGAACGGCGAGCTGGATCAGCTGGAACAGGGCGATCTGCTCACGGAGGAGACGGACTGTATGAAATACCGATTTATCTCCTATCGCGGCAAGCTGTACCGGCAATATGATTCACATGTTATGATCCCCTATTATTTTGAGGAGAATGCGCGGGTGCAGGATATGCCGATTATCACGGATGAAAAGACGGCGGATTCGTTTCTTGCGTATGTGCCGTATTACATGGCAAATTCCGAGCACAAGAAGATTCCGTCCTATCTTTGTATGACGGTTGTGCGCGAATCGGGATGGCGGATCGACAGGATCGAGACAGACAAAGGTACGCGGTATCGGGAGCTTGCGGCACAAAGCCGGACGGGATCATAAAGAATGAGAAATGTGAAGTGTGAAATGAGGAAATGTTATGTCGCTGCGCGACGATCATTTCTCGTTATTATCCATAGAAAGGGAGAATTTGCATGACTGAGCAATTTCCCATGCAAAAATATGTAATCAGTATTCTGGTGGCGAACCAGTTTGGTGTGCTGACACGTGTGGCGGCGCTCTTTGCACGGCGCGGCTTCAACATCGACAGCCTGACCGTCGGCGAGACTGAAACGCCGCAGCTTTCGCGTATCACGGTTGTCGCACACGGCTCCGCGCATGACAAGGAGCAGATGATGCTCCAGCTCGAAAAGCTCGAGGATGTCACCGAGATTCGAGAAATGGCGCCGCACGACAGTATGAGCCGTGAGCTGCTGCTCATTAAGGTCGGGACGGATTCCACGACGCGCCACGAGATCCTCGATATCGTGAATGTGTTCCGCGCAAAGATCATCGACTATGCGCGGGATTCCATCTGTATTGAGACCACGGGCGAAACGAGCAAAATTGATGCGTTCATTGATCTGATGCGCCCATACGGCATTGTGAAACTCTGCCGGACGGGTATCGTCGCACTGGAACGCGGGTGAGGGAAGCATATGAATATTCAGATTTTCGGCAAAGCGAAATGCCACGACACCAAGAAGGCGGAGCGCTTTTTTAAGGAGCGCAATATCAAATTTCAGTCGATCGATCTGCCGTCCAAGGGAATGAGCAAGCGCGAGCTGGAGAGCGTTCTGCGCGGGATCGGCTGCACGCTGCTTGACCTGCTGGACGAGAAGCATCCGGATGCGGCACTCGTGAAATATCTGCTGCCGGACGCACAGCAGGAGCGTTTTCTCGAGGATCCCTCCCTTTTTCGCACGCCGATCGTCCGAAACGGGCAGAAGGCGACGCTCGGAGAGGCATCGGCAGTCTGGAAGCAGTGGATCGCTGAGGAGACGTGACCATGCAGCTTGAGGTGATCCGCGCCGCTGAAACATGGCAGCAGGCGGGCGCGTATTATGTGCGTATTCAGGGCATGGCAAAGCAGCACGGCATCACGCTGCGCCGCGAATTTGATGAACATGACACGCCCGACACGAAATATATCGTGCTGACGGATGCCGATTTCCCCGTCGCGACATGCAGGTTTTATCCGCTTTCGGATGCGGCGGCGATGATCGGGAGAGTCGTGGTGCTGCCGGAATACCGCGGAAAGGGGCTCGGCAGCCGCGTGATCGCGGAGGCGGAGGCATGGCTCGCGGAAATGGGATACACCGTGACGGTGGTCGAGAGTCGCGTGACGGCAGTTGGGTTCTATGAGAAGCTCGGCTATGCGGTGACGGACGAAACCGTCATTCACGGCGAAACCTTTGATTGCATCCGTATGGAAAAGCAGGCAGCACCTGCCGGCAGCAGCGCCGTTTTTCCGGTTCATGAATGAATATGGGCATGAGAACACCCGACTTGCATGATTGAATGTGCTAGACATTCTTTCAGCGCGAGTCGGGTGCTTTGATGATATGAATACCAGAACGCGAAAATGCCGGCGCGGGCTTCGAGCAAAATACAAAGCCGATCTTCCGGAAGAAAGATCGGCTTTGCATTTACGGGTATACGAGAGGGCGATTGAGGCGATGATTTATCATGAAACGGCGGGCGTGCTGAGAATGTTTTCCTCATTGCGGTAAAGCCCTTGCTGTTCCTGCTCGCCAAGTTTATTATAGCACTTCTTACCAAATTCGTCAAGGGGTTTTTGCGCATTATTCCGAAAATCAGCAGAGTGACCAGAAATCACAGAATTTGCTTGTATATTTTGCTATCAACTATACTGCGTGTAGAATTTTGCGGATTTTGTTTATAAATTGCGCAAACAGAGAATCCTTCGTGCTATCATCGGAATAGATTACCTCCTGCGCGGCATAGAGCGGCACACGCCCGATTTCCGCTTTACCGTTTGTATATATCAACTCACCGATTACAGTATCGCGTGAAACAGGCGCATAAAGGAACGGCGGAAGGATCACCTGCATCATATATTCCGGCATTGCACCGCGCCACGCCGTCACCGGAACAGGCTCTTTTGCATAGACCGGGACGCGCTGTGCGTCTCCGCCTTCCACCGCGATCTCCAGATCGGTCGGCAGCGGCAGTGTGCTTGCCTCCCCCAGCCGGAAGCCGTAGTCGTAGAGCACCTTGTGGTCAGCCCAGTCATTGCGGTCGGACAGTGTCACGCAGATCAGTGTCCTGCCCTCGTGCTCCGCCGCGCTCACGAGACAGCGTCCCGCCGCATCCGTAAACCCGGTCTTGACGCCGATCACGCGGCTGTCCGTTGTCAGCAGCTTATTTGTGTTTTTCAGCGTATGCGGCGCAGGCGGATTTCCGAACACCGCACTCATGCTCGGCTGACTGCAAATCGCGGCAAACTCTGGGTTGTTCAGTGCTTCCCGTGCAAGCAGCGCCATATCCCGCGCAGATGCACCGTGGCCGGGCGCGTCCAGACCGGAGGGCGACGCGAAAAATGTGTGCGACATGCCGATTTCCTGCGCACGTTCGTTCATGCGGTCGAGAAACGCCTGCACATTCCCCGAAACCGCGACGGCGGCGGCATTGGCGGCATGGTTGCCGGAGGGCAGAAGCATTCCGATGCAGAGCGCACGTTTTGTGACTGTGTCGCCCTCCCGCAGCCCCATCGACGATCCTTCTACACGGATACCGGTCGGATCGACAGTGAACGGCACATCAAGTTCGCCGCTTTCAAGTGTCAGAAGCGCAGTCATGATCTTGGTGGTGCTTGCCATCGGGCGTTTTTCATCGGGCTGGAGCGCATAGACGGTCTGTCCGGTCTGCGCATCCATCAGAATACAGGATGCCGCGGATATTTCCGGCAGTTCGTCTGCATGTGCCGGCAGAAACGGGATACACAAAAACAAAACGGCAGCGGTTATCACAGCGAGAATGCGGATCATTGGTACATGCCCCCTTCACACTGCCATACTATGCGGTGCGCAGACAAAATATGCCCCCTTTTCTGCAAAGGGGGCATAGATGCTGTTATAAGAGGCCTTCCTCTTTGTAGCCGGTCGCGGCATGGAGCATGTAGAAGAGAAGCAGGAGCACTTCGCCGAACATGCTGAGGAGGAAGATCAGGTCGGTATTGCCGGTGAGCGGCCCGATCAGTGAGAAGCCGAGCATGCATAGGCCGCCGAGGAAGATGAACGGCCTTTTGTGCCGAATGATATAGACCAGACCGGAGATCAGCAGGAGCGCAACCATTCCGATCGGCATATACTTTCCGACCATCTCCGCCCATTCCGGCGAAGAGGCGGTCGGTGCATAGCGTGTGATGCCCGCAAACGTGCTGAGCGCAGTTTCGCGGAACCAACCGGCAGCAGCGCCGCCGCCGCAGAGCAGGATCGACAGCAGCCAGCTGAGCTTCATGCCGATGCTGTATTCCCATTCCAGCACATAGGCGCAGATCGCGACTGTGAGCGGAAGCAGCAGACCGTGTGCGACATATCTGCATTTGCTGAGGATATCCAGCAGCGTCTCCGAGAACGAACTGCCGAATGCGACCACGGCGGAGTCGAACGTGAGTCCGAGCGCGATCAGGAACATCAGGACGATTGCCGCTTTTTTCTTGGCAATGGCAAGGATCAGCAGGATCAGCGCGAGGAATGCTTCCACACCGGCAACTGCGACTGCGATCAGCTGACCGTTTTCAATCAATAAATCTCTCATGTGTGTATTCTCCGTCTTCGTGCAAGCTGCCTGCAAGCGGGATGTGCTTGCAGGCAACAGCCTTTTTACTTTTTGATCGGCTGGAGTGCTTCGTCCAGCGTTTCGTTGATCGAATCCACCAGCTTGGTGATCTTGTCGATCGAGCCCTTGATGAGGGTGGAGCTCTCGTTGGTAGTGCTTACATTGTCATCGAGCGAGCTGAATGCGTCGATGGTCGTTTCGAGGATGCCGACGAGCGTCTTGACGCTGTTTGCATCCATCGTCTGATTGCTGTTGCAGAAGGAGACGACGTTCTTGAGCAGATCGTTCACGACACTTGCGCGTTCGCTTGTTGCGTCGGTGGACTCACCGATCGTATTCATGTTGTTCGTGATATCCGAAACAGCCTGCTTGAGCTCGTTGGAGAGGTCGAAACAGCGGTTCGTGATCTCCGCGAGACGTTCATGCTGTTCCTGCAGCATGGAGTGACGTGCCAGCAGCACAGTCTTTGCGTGAATGACGCAGTTGTCGGAGGTGTTCAGGCCGCGGAAGATCGCGATCGCCATTTCGCGGCAGGAACGGTAGCCGCAGGCGAGACAGTCGTAATGACGGTCTTCCTCGGTGTGCTTGCCCATCATCTTGTAGATCGGCTCGAGCTGTTCCTCGGACGGGACGGCGCTCGGCTTGGTCGGACGGTAGCTGCGGATGAAGTCTGCAAGGCGCAGTTCCTCGTCGAAGCGCTTGAACAGTCTGTCCTCAGAGCCGCGGAGGAGACCGCCGGTCGTCTTGCGGCGAGCCTTTGCCTCCATCTCGACGTCGCGCATGATCGCCATCGCCTCGAAGATGTTCTTGTCGGTGCCGGTGCCGGGACCTGCATTGCATCCGAATTCGCAGGAGAGCACATCGAAGACCTCCGGGTGCTTCTGCTGCGGCATCTTTGCGTACAGATCGAGCTCCGGATAGACCTTGTGGACGCCCTCAGATGTGGTGATGTTGAAGTCCGGATTATGCAGCCAGAGATTGTCTCTGAGTCCGCCCGGACGCGGATAGATGCTGCCGAGCTGACCCTGCATGTCGTCGAACTTGTATTCGTAGTCCTCCACAGGATTGGTGGAAATGCGGATGCCGTTGCGCTCGAAATACTCCATCAGCTTTTTGTAGGTGACGTTGTATTCGACCAGACCGGTCTCCGAAAACTCAAATTTCTTCGCAACACACGGCGAAAGCATCAGGATCGGGTTGGTGCGGCGGAGATAGTTCTTCACGTAGGTCACGCTGCACGCCACAGGGCTGTGGATCGGAGAGAGATTCTGCAGCAGCTTCGGCTGGTAGATCTCAATATATTTGACAATTGCAGGGCAGGGCTGCGTGATGATGCTCTGCGCGATGCTTTCCTGCTCATTGTGCTCCAGTGTGCGCAGATGCGCCCAGGTGCAGATATCTGCGCCGAAGGAAACATCATAGATGATGCAGCCCTTGCTGCGGAACCAGTCGAGGATGCCCTTCCATTTGGTCGGGAGTACGGTTTTGATGGACGGTGCGACCATAACGATGAGCTTGTCATGCGTCAGTGCGGACATCGCTTCTTCGGTATCGTCGATGTAGTCACGCGCACCGTGGGTACATGCATTGAGACATGCGCCGCAGGCGATGCACTTGTCGGGGTCGATCGAGGTTACGAAACGGCCGTCTTCGTACATTTTTGTGATGTTTGCCTCATTTGCAGGGCAGGCACGCACACAGGCATTGCAGCCCACGCATTTTTCGGGCTTTGTGATGATCAGATGTTCCATTATTCCACTCCTCTTGCTAAGTCTGCCGCGGGATTGACCGCCGCGGCCCGGATTTTAAAAACGAAAATCAGCACTCATTTCTTCTTCTTGAGCGCGGCAGCCTGCGCAGCAAGTGCGGCGAGATCGTTTCCGCCGGCCGCTGCGCCGGACGAACTGCTGCCCTTTTTGCCCGCGATTGCTTCTGCCTGTGCAGCCAGTGCCGCAAGCGCGGATGTCGCATCCGCAGCCTTTGCAGGCTCTGCACTGGCGGCTTCCGTCGTCACGACGGGACGCTGTGCGGGATCGGCATATTCCACGACAGGCGTCTTCGTTCTCGCGCTGCCCGCATCGGCATCCGGCTTTTTACCGCTCAGTGCCGCTGCCATTGCCTGCAAACGTGCAAGCTCCTCTGCCTGCTGCTGTTTGACGGCGGGATCCTCTGCCGGTGCGTCGTAATTATGGTCGACCGGATCGAGAACGGGTTCTGCGGGAAGCCGCAGACCGATCTGTACAGGCTCACGGAAGACCGGGATGCCGCCCGCGGTGAGCTCCTGCTTCGTGGTGTCCAGCATTTCTGCGGACTGTGTGAGCGTTGCGATGCCGCTTTCCTGGAACGACTGGAAAGCCGCCTGCATTGCAGCGAGCCGTTCGGAGATGCTCTCAACATCGGCAAGCAGACTTGCGCGGAGGTTGGCGTCTGCCGTTTCCATCTGATTGAGACGGTTTTCGGCATTGACGACGGTTTCTGCCGCCTGCACCTCTGCTTCGTAGATGATCTGCTTTGCGGAATTGTTCGCTTCCGTGACCACATTATCAGCCAGCTTCTGCGACTTGGCTTCCAGATCTGCGGCTTCCTTCTTTGCATTCTGGATCAGCTGCGTTGCGGACTGCTGTGCCGCGACGAACACCTGACTGAGTGCAGCGGAATCGCTGCCGGATTCATAGCCAAGCAGTCTTGCGGTCTTTTCGCGGAGCTCTTCCTCCTGCGCGGCGAGCTTTTCTTTCAGCTCGGCGATCTCGCTTTCCCGCGCTGCAAGGTCTTCTTCTGTGGCCTTCAGCTTTTTGGTTGCTTTTTCAGCCTGTACCTGTGCCTGCGTCAGCTTGATGCGTTCTTCGGCAAGGATCTTTTCCGCAGCCGCAGCTGCTTCCTCACCGTTGCTGAGTTCGGTGTAAAGGAGCTTGGTTTCGCGCAGTTCATTCTTGAGATCACTGATCTGCGTGAGCATTCGTTCAAATCGCTTTTCGACGGCGCTGCGTTCGTAGCCGCCGAACAGGACTGTTTGCATGAATCTGGTTTCAGACATGTATGGAACCTCCCTGTTATGAAATGTGGTGGATAGAAATTGCATCATAATATATATCTCATTATACACTATACTCTGTGAAATGTCAATATATATTTGTAAATTTTCAATAGCTTTTTCGTTAGCGAATGGTTCCGCAATGTTCCGGATACGAAAACCGCACGCCGGAAAGAAGCTGGCGTGCGGTTTCAGATGGGTTCCTTGAGATACCGGAGCTTGATTTCCTTCATGATCGTTCGCCTCCCTGTGTGATTTTGCCGTGTTTACATCTGTGCTGCCAGCTCTTCAAGCATGCAGAGGATATCGGAGATATCCACGAATCCGTCGCCGTTCAGGTCAGAGATCTGCACCTTCGGGAGCCCCGTTCCTGCGGAATCCTCAGTGCCGTTTGCGGTCTCTGCGGGGGTGCCGTCGTTTGCGTCTGCCTCAAAGCCTTCACAGATTGCACGGAGCATCAGGACTGCGTCTGAGATGCGGACTGCGCCGTCGCCGTCCACGTCGAACTTTGCAGTTTCTGCTGTTTCTTCTGCCGGAAGGATTACTTCGGGCGCTGCGTGATCGAAACCTGCGTAGTTGTAGGAATCGCGCACGGAGATTTCAGCGACGGAGATTTCCGGGAAGATGCTGCTGTCGCCCTCGTAGGGCTTCAGTGCCTTTATGTAGATCGTGCCGAAGAAGGTGTTGTTATATTTGAGCGTGGAGGGGGATGAGCCGAAGCCGAACGTGAAGAGATTATCGTTTCTGTTCACGAAGCCCGTTGCAAGGCCGCCCTTGCCGAATGCACGGAACAGCACCTTGTTCTGCTCACCAACCACAAGGATCGGAGCGAGCGCGTCTGTGTCGTAATTCGTCCACTGGAAAAACAGCGTATCCTTCGCCTTGCCGGTCACGTAGACATCGAGTTTGTAGTCGCCTGCGCTGACGTATTCGTACTCGAAGTATTCGTTGATCTCAGCAGCTTCTTCGGCGTTGATGACCGTGATGGTTTCACGGGTGGAATAGTTGCTTGTGATTTCGTCTGCATATGCAGTCTGTGTTCCGATACCGGCAAATCCGAGCCCTGTGAACGTGATGCAGCCTGCGAGCAGTGCAGTGATCATCTTCTTCATAACGGCTCCTCCTTTCAATTGTTCTGTGTTGTGGAAGTTGTAACTTATCTTGAATATAGTATAGCATATTTTGGAAGAAATTGCCATTCGCAAAGTGAATGAACTTTCGACCTTCTTCTTGTGCATTGTACCAAATGTAATACAACTTTTGGAAAATGGCTGATATTCTCCGTATATCCGGCCAAAACGATAACATTTAGTATAATCATGAATGCAAGATAGTGATATACCCCGGAAAGTGCATTTCAGCGCTTCCCGGGGTATATTTCAGCCCTCCCTGCGCACACTGTCACCAAAGGGAGGGATATCCGTGAAAAAGATTTTCTGTGTCTTCGGCGCCTATCTGGTGCTGCTTGGATGGGGCGTCGGGATGCTTCGTGCGGCACAGCAGACACGCCGGCTGCTCAGCGGCGGTCAGCCCGTGATGGCGGCAGTGCATCCGGCGGACTCCGGCACCGTCCTGCAGTTGGGCGGCGGTGAATGGGAGATCGCGCTGCCGCCGGAAAACAACATCAGCCGGACAGCGGCGCTTCCTCCGTGCGCTGTCCGGCTGATCGTTCGGTTATATGAGATCACCGGTCAAACAGCTGAGGTGATCGGGCGCATGGCGGCGTTCTTCTCGGAATAGTACCGGTTCAGCTCGCCGCGGTAAATGAGCTTGGCCTCGGGGATATAGCGGAGATCGTCCGGAGATGCGATCGAGGGCGGCTTCGGGAGCGTCACGCCGCAGCGGTCGAGCACGTAGGCGACAAACTGCGAACAGACGAATTTCGTGCTGAGCTCTTTCTCAATCTGCATTTTCACGCGGAGCAGTCCGATCAGACTGTATGAAAACTCCTTGCGGCAATTCCGGAAATGGTCGATGATAAGCTGAAACTGCCGGTAGTTCTCCTCGGAGAGCGTGATCTCGTAGATCTCGCAGGGGATATTCGGAAACTGTCCGAACACACCCTCACCGATCAGTTCGGTGTTGAAGGTGGCGGGCAGAGGGACAAGCCGGTAATTACGGCAAAAGCTGTAAAGCTGATGCAGAGAGGGATCATCGGTCACGGATGCATGTGAATACGGAGTCCGTGTGACAGCGCGGATAGCTCTTGCGATATTTGTGCCTGTACTGGTTACAACAACATAAATAGAATGCTGATTTGATTCATGCATTATTCTGCACTCCTTTCTGCATAGGATCTTGCCGGGGATAAAAAAATCAAAAAAGATGAAAAAAGGGCTTGCAAAATCGGCGGGAGTATGGTATAATAGGTACTGTGCTTGCCGCACAGAACAATGCGCCCGTAGCTCAGCTGGATAGAGTGTCAGACTCCGACTCTGAAGGTCATGCGTTCGAATCGCACCGGGCGTACCAGCGCAGGCGGTGCCTGCATCCATCGTAATGCTCCGAAGTTTTTCGGGGCATTATTTGTTTTTAGCGGATAGAGGGTGAGAAGGCTGCGGGGGCTCCCCGCCTCTGAAGGTCATGCGTTCGAATCGCACCGGGCGTACTTTCAAACGCTCTCCGGAACAGATCCGGAGGGCGTTTTTTAGTAAAGTAGAAAGTAGGGAGTAGTAAGTAGAAAGTGCTCGGCTTCAGAATACTTTCTACTTCCAACGATTTCCTTACTCGTTTTCGCTGGCAAACTGTGATTCGTGGCGTGCAAAGAAATCCGTGCGCGGAGGCAGGAATTTCAGCACGTGATTCTTCTCCGTGAATGCGGTCAGCGGCTCGAAGATCGTATCCCATGACCAGATGCGCTCATCGACCTGCAGATACTCGCGCACCTTCTCCGTGCCGAAGGGTGCGAGCGGATGCAGAAGAACTGCCGCCGTGCGGATCATATGGAACAGATTTGCGAGCACCTGTGCGGTTTCCTCAGCGCTCTGCTCATCGGGCATCAGTGCCTTTGCCATGTATTTGCTTGCGCTGCGGATATAGCCGTCCAGCACATATGTACATTGGTGAAATGCGAATTTCGACATATGGCGCTCGTATTCCAGCACAGCCTTCTTTGCGTCCGCGAGAACGGATTCCTCCGGTGCAGCATCCGGCAGAATGCCCGCTTCATTATTGTTCAGCTTCTGTGCGGTGTAGAACGCGGTGCGGATAATGCGGTTGTATACATTGGAAAGCAGCGCATTCTTAACGACGGGATCGGGGAATTTTTCGCCCGTGCCGTTTTCGATCGCCTCGCGCTCCGCTTTCAGAAGCTCCTGATTGAAGGGCTTCGGCATAAAGCTGACAGACTGCTGACCGAGACCGAGCTCCAGCCAGTGCATGCGCAGCTGTTCAGGCGTGTAATAATTCAGAAGATCGTCTGCCATCGGCGGCTTGATATCGCCGGAGGACGATGCTTTCTTGTCGAGGAAGAGGATATGGTGGTTTGCGACGATCGTCGGCATCTGGAGCTCGCCGTCTGCAGGATCACAGGTCTTTTCGGCGGCTGCCTGCTGTGCCATCCACATGGCAGGCTCTGCGATGCCGTAAAAATAGATGTTGTCCTGTCCGATGAACTGATAGACCTTTGCGTCCTTGCTGCACCAGTAATCCTTCCACTCCTCCTTGGAATGGCCGGTCTGTTCGAGATATGCCTGTGTGAAGGAGATCGGCGCCCAGAGCGATTCCGGCCACACCCAGACCGTCAGTCCCTCTGCACCCTCCAGAACCGGCGCGGGAACGCCCCATTCGATATTGCCTGTGAGACGGAACGGCACAAGCGTTTTTCCCGTGCGGTAGCGGATGCCGTTTTCAGTCAGCACGCGGCAGGCGTCATCGCAGTCGGACAGCTTCTGAAATTCGACCGTGAATGACGGCTTCTTCTTTTCTTCAAGGTAATTGTGCGCCGGCAGGGAATCCTTGAGCGCGAGATATTTTTCTTCATATTCCCGCTTGATGTAGATGACAGGCGGCTTCAGAAATTCCGCGATCGTCTTCCAGACCACAGGACGGATCGATTTATCCTTCTGCATCACGGCAACCCATTCCGAGAGCAGCGCCTCATAATCGCGCAGCTTGAAATACCAGTTGGTAACGGGTTTCATGGTCGGGCGCTCGCCGGTCAGTGCGGAGACGGGATCAATGAGATTTTCGGGCATGTACTGATGGCCGAACGCGCATTCGTCGGCATAGCCCTTTTCGTTGCAGCCGTCGACAGGGCATTTGCCCGTGACCTGTCTGCCGTTCAGGAACACGCCTGCTTTTTCGTCGAAGAACTGCATTGTGGAGATGCGTTCAAGCTGTCCCTTGTCGTAAAGCGATTTCAGAAAGACCTGCGTGAAATCCGCATGGATCTCCTTGGTGCGTCCGAGACCGGATGCGCCGAAGAGGTTCGGGGAGATGCCGTATGCGGCGAGCGTTGCCTTCTGTTTTTCGTGGTTGCCGCGGACGAAGTCCTCAAGTGTGCCGGAAAATTCGCCGTCTGCGACCTTCTTGCGCCAGCCTTCTGCAATCGGGGAGCCGTAGCAGTCGGTGCCGGAGACGAAGATCACGTTTTCGCTGCCGATGCGGTCACGCAGGAAGCGTGCGTAGGTATCGGCAAAGACCAGCATGCCGCCGACGTGGCCGAAGTGCAGTTCCTTGTTGCCGTAGGGCATGCCGCCCGTGATGACTGCGCGTTTTGGGAATACGGGGCGGGGAATCTCAAAGTTTTTCTTGCCATCCTTCATGATGGGATACCCTTCTTTCGGTGAATGATAGTTTGCATATCAGATGCGATGCCTCTGATATATTATTATAGCATAAACAGCCGAAAAAATCAAGCGATAATTTATGAACACGGGCAGACAAAAAGACGCAGCGGACACGTTCTGTCCTGAGGGCGCCCCGCGTGTTCCGGATCATTCGACGCCGGACGTTCCGGAGACAGCAACGCGAGTCGGGCGCTAGGATTATTCAGAATACCGGGAACGCAAAAATGCCGGCGCAGGCTCCGCGCCGCTTGATTTTTTGAGGAAAATGTGATATGATGATAGGGAAGTGCATACGCTTCATCGGGGAGCCATTCCCCGCACAGAATGGGAGTGAACAGATTGACTGTTGTAGATAAACACAAATATCCCTCCGTACATTGCGGCATCGTGCAGGCGGCGATCATTTTGCTGACGCTCGACCAGCATCCCGCCGCAAAGCGCTATTCCGTCACGGACGCGGAAGTCCTCATCAAAGAGGCTGCATCCCCCGACCGCATCGGCGACCGTCAGCAGGGACGCGGCTTCCACTATTACTGCGCTGTCCGTCCGAACGGCACCAAGCGAGACCTGCATCCCAACATCGGCTGCTACCAGAACGGCAGAAACGATCCCGCACCCTCACCGCTCACTATGATGCATTCCGAATACCGCGCCGCACTGACACTCTACCGCGCCGGACGCTATCCTGCCGCGATGCGCTCGCTCACACGCGCACTGCATATGCTCGCGGATATCTGCTGTCCTCCGCATACAGCCGGTCTGACCTATTATTCGCGCTATGCCATGATGCACAAGCGCTATGAGGGACGTGCTGCACAGCTTTTCTGGGCGGAACGTGTTCCCGGCGGCGATTCCCACGCAATCGCACGTTCATGGGCGGCAGAATGCGTCGGGCATGTGCCGTACAGCAGATATATCAATCTGCTTCAGCCCTCCGTGCAGGATCAGAACGGCAAGTGGAAGCAGGGACATCTGACGCTCATCTGCAACAGACTTGCGGAATCCGGTGCGGATGAGCTGCCCGCTCTGCTCGGTGACGATGAATCCGCCCGCGATGCATCCATCATCCGCCGCCTGACGCTTTCCATCATCCACTGTGCCGCGATGCTTGCCGCATTCGACCGCGATGTGGATGATCTGCATATCCCGACCTGGCAGGAGAAACAGGCCTATTGGCTCTGTTCGGCAAATTCCGCCGTGGCGATTTCAGAATCCCCGCTCTATCTGCGGTTCTATGAGGACGGTGATCTCTCGCTCTCCACGGCGGACGGGCGCTATCTTGCTGTCACGCAGTTCGGGCGGCTGATCGTCACGAAGGACACCCGCGGAACGGTCACGCGCTTCCGTTTCGGCAGAGAACCCATGCTCACGCTCTATCCCGACGGGGATGTGAAGCGGTGCGTCGCATGGATCCGCGGCCAGCCCCATGTCTGCAAGCGCATTTCCCACCTGCTCGGCGATCTCTTCCTTTCACAGATCGCGTGCCTGCTGACCAGGAAGAAGCCGGAGCATGTGCATTTCCTGTTTCCCTGAGCAGCGGACAGCGCCCGACGGCATGTTCGCACTGTTGAAATGCAGAAGGTCAGCCTTTAGAAAGATCGGAGGATCATGATGGATTCCGGAATGAAGCAATATATCGACAGCCTGACCATAGATCAGATTCCGTGGGGGCGGATGTACACCGCATACGCGATCGCATCCAATTTCGGCGTACTCCTGCATACACTGACCGAAACGGAGGATTCCGCAGTGTTCGAAGAGACCTTCCGTGCGCTGTCTGATATGGAGCATCAGTCGACGCTCACCCCGCCTGCGCCGTTCGTGACGGTGTTCCTCGTGCGCATTCTGGAGCGGGAGCGTCAGCGCGGCGGCAGAAGTGAGATCGCGGAGACGATCCTGCATGTGCTGTCCTATTATCTGGAAATCTGCAATGAGTATGCGGCATATTCCGATGCGGAGCCGCTGCCGCACTTCTGGGATATTCTGGATGAGCAGTATCTGCTGCCGGAGAACTGCACCGACGACGATCTGGAGGAGATTTTTGAAGATCCCGACAGCCTGCCGGAGACACTCTATGCCAGCTTTTATTACTACACAAAACAGGTGCTTTTGCAGATCCCCGAATTGCAGGAGCATGCATAAATGTATGCAGATATATAAAGAAACCGGAATCCCCGTTTTGAACGGAGATTCCGGCTTTTTATTTCAGACAGAAATTACACATAATACGGATTGGGCTTCAAAAGCAAGGAGATACAGTCAATAAACCAGCCGATTCCGAACAGCCCGAATGTGAACAGATAAACGATACCCGTTCCGGTTTTGCCTTCGTAAAACTTGTGTGCACCGAGGAATCCCAGAAACAGGCACAGGAAGAATGCAACCCATTTGTCTTTTGCTCTGACACCCATGCCATTCATGTTCGTATTGGAGTTGACATTCGTATTTTGAATGACGATGTTGGGGGTAGCAGACTGCATCTGTCCGGTTTGACAGCCACAGCTTGTGCAAATCACAGCTGCCGCAGGAATCACAGCGCCGCAGTTCTGACAAAACTTTGTGTTCTGCGGAGTCGGCGGGATCTGTGGATTCGGCGGGATTTGCATATTCTGCGGATCCTGCATGTTTTGCGGATATTGCGTGTTCATTGTTTCATTCATAATTGACACCTCCTCTAATCTTTAGTACTTATTGGTACTAACATCCACATTATAGCACAAAAATATGTTAAAGTCAATAGTACCGAATGGTACTACCAAAAATTCGGCACAATTGACAAAGAGGATGGTGTATTTTTGTGTACTTTCAAAGGCTGCGGGATCTGCGTGAAGATCATGATTTGAATCAGACCGCAGTTGCAAAGATGCTTCATACCAGCCAGACAGTTTATTCAAGGTATGAACGCGGATACCAGACAATCCCGGTTGAACATCTGCTGATACTGGCAGACTATTACGATGTATCTGTGGACTATATTTTGGGAAGGACAAATAATATGAAAATCAATCAGGATTGAGGATAAAGAAAAACAACCGAAGAATCAAAATCCTCCGGCTGTTTTCTAATCCCCGTTATCTATATGAATGATGCGTTGTGCAGTCTGCCTGCTTTTTCTTTCCGCTTTGTGGTTACTCCGAAACGACCGGCGGCTTTGGATCGTCGATCACGATGGGCTCGTCCGGATCAAACTGAACCGGCTCTGTATTGATATAACGGATATCATTCGTGAGAATCCTGCGTTTCAGCAATGTCAGATCCAGCGCGTTCACATTCATGTCGCCGTTGATGTCCGCGATGAAATACTGCACATCGGAGAGTTTTTCCTCCGTTGTCAGGTGCTTTTCCAGCAGGATCACATCCGCCGCAGTGAGCAGACCGTCGCCGTTGAGATCACATTCCACGGACGACGCTTCATCGGCAACAAGCCGCGTGCCGTCCTTCTGCACCGTGTATGCCTTCCGGACGAGCCGGTTTGCTTCTGCGCTCCGCCATAACCAGCCGGAAAAGATATTAAATTCGACGCGTCCCTCTGTCGTCGGCTCATAGACCTCAATCGCGTAAAAACCGCCGCCTGCTTTCGGAATCGGCAGAAGCTCCTGTTCTTTGATGATGCTGTGCATGAGGCCTTTGCAGGAGACGCCGGCTTGTCCGGAAAAGAGGCGCTGCCCGGTGCTGCCGTTGCTTTCCAGGCAGAGAACGATCTGGTCGGCTTTCTCGCCCTGATGCACGGAGACAGTGCCGTGTTCATTCTGATAAGTCCTGTATTCGGTGTAGCAGTCCGGCAGCCAGGCGAAATAATCTGTCTCCCAGACATGCCCCGCGTCCGATGCAAAGGAGTAGGTGACTGTGGTCTTGCGCGATACCAGCTGTTCGCCGGACGGATCCTTCGCAGTGGGATCGTCGGAAACATCCACCTCGTGAGTCAGAACGATGTCAAGATCACCGACGGATTCCGGCATGACCACGACCACGCGGTACATATCCGCTGCCTTGAAATACCAGTCACCGTAAACCTCAAGGATCTGTTTGTATTCTTCGTAAGCGCGCTGCTTTTTCCAGTATTCCTTCATTGTTTCGTCGTTCTGCACCTCCGGCAGTGCGGGCTCCTCGGTGACGGGCGTATATTTGCAGCATTTGTCCTGCACGAGCCAGGTTTTCATCGAGCCGTTGAACTGCGGGCTTTCGCATTCCGTCTTCTGCGGGATTGGCAGCACGACGCAGATCATGCCGTCCGCGACATGGGTGTTGCCGTATTGATTGAGAAACATCACTGCATCTTCGGCGGTCTGCGGCACCCAGCCTGGTGCGACAGGAATTGGATCCGACGCAGGCGGAGCAACATCCAGCGCAGATGCGGGAAACATTGGGGATGCGGCGCATACGGTGAGCAGAGAGAGAAACAGTACGGTCAGTTTCTTGCATTTCATAAGGATACCTCCGTTCATATGGCTGCTGTTGGCACAGTTGGGACGTTTCATATTATATAATCGCAAAAGAGCGGCGAAGCGTTACAGGAAAAAGCAGAAAGCTGAAAGTGGGGTACGGGCTTGCATTTTGCGGGGAAATATGCTATAATAGAAGAGTATTTTGGTGCATGCAACGCACCGAATCCAGATACAGAAAAGAGGAATCTGCATGGGACAATTGGAATCTCTTGCCTACAAATGCCCGAACTGTAACGCAGACTTGAAATTCAACGCCGAAAAACAGCGTTTCACTTGCGATTATTGCTCTTCCAGCTTCACGGAAGCTGAGATGAAGGAGATCGCGCACAAGGAAGAACAGTTTGCCTCCCAGGTGACTGCGGAACAGGAAGCCGCCCAGAGCGAATTTGAGAACGGCACCGCGATCTATCACTGCGACAGCTGCGGTGCGGAGATCATGGCTGATCAGAACACTGCCGCGACCTTCTGCTATTACTGCCATAACCCTGTGATCCTGAAAGGCCGCGTCGACGGTCAGTACCGCCCGTCATTTGTGCTGCCCTTCCAGATCTCCCACGATAAGGCGATCGAGACCTTCAAGGACTGGTGCAAGGGACGCTGGTTCCTGCCGGGCGATTTCACGTCTGCCGGACAGCAGGAAAAGCTGGTCGGTCTTTATGTCCCCTTCTGGGTGACGGACGTTGATCTCAACGGCGAGATGGATGCGCTCGGAAAGCACATCAAAACATGGTCGGACAGCAAATACCGCTACACCGAGACCAAGGAGTTCGCCGTTTCACGTAAGGCGAAGATCGTGATCAAGGGCCTCCCCGCAGACGGCGCAAGCCATATCGAGGATGAACTGATGGAAGCCGTCGAGCCGTTCAATTATAATGATGTGCGCCCGTTTGCCATGCAGTATCTGAGCGGTTTCTATGCCGAGAAATATGATATGGATTATGCCGCGATGTTCCCGCGCATCCAGAAGCGTGCGGTGCAGGCGAGCGATCAGCTGCTGCGCTCTTCGATGGTGGGCTACAACACGCTCTCCGTCACGCGCTCCGACATTAAAGTCATGAGCACACACTGGGAGTACATGCTCCTGCCGGTCTGGTTCATGACGTATCAGTACGCCGGAAAGACCTACGAATTTGCAATCAACGGACAGTCCGGAAAATTTGTCGGCACGCCGCCGCTCTCCAAGGCACGCGTTGCGGCGTTCTGCGCCGGCATCTTCCTGCTGACTGCCATTATCGCGTTTTTGCTGGGAGGTGTGCTATGATGAAACGAAGAATCGCTGCATTGCTTGCGACCGCTGCGGTGCTGTGCATGCTCCTGCTGACGGCGCTGCCCGTTTCCGCGGCGCGTGCGGTTGAAGACTATATCCCGAATGTCGGGCTTTACGATGCGGAGGGGCTCTTTACGCCCGCACAACAGGAAGAGCTGACCAATCTCATTCAGCAGACCAGCCGGAACATTGATATGTATGCGGCAGTCGTCATCCTCAATCAGAGCGGCGCGAAATATGACGACGAACAGACAGAGTCCTATGCAAGATCGAGCTATATCAAGTATTTTGAATCAGGTGTCTCCTACGACACCGACGGCGTACTGCTCGTTCTGAATATGTCGTCGCATTATATCTACATCACCACGTCCGGATTGGGCATGATGTATTACAACAACGATACCGACGGACGGTGTGATCGGATGCAGGACAATCTGAAGCCCCAGCTCCGTGCAAATGACAACGTCGGCGCAGTCAAGCGCTTCTGTTCTGATCTGGAAGCCTATTACATGGCGGGCATTCCGGAAGGCTCCTACGGCGAGAATAAAAAGACCGGCGAAGTATTCTACGTGGAGAACGGCGAGATTGTCAAGGCGAAAAGCCTTCCCTTCGGCTACGGCAAGAACTTCGGCAAGCTGACGGCGATCGCGCTCGCCATCGGTGCGGTGGTTGCGCTGATCACCTATGCAATTATCAAATCCAGCTACAAGCTGAAAAAGTCGCTTGATCCTTCCAACTACATCAGCCAGAAGGAGACCGATTTCTACGAGAAGCATGATGTGTTCGTCCGCGCCCATACCACCAAGACGCGCATCGACACCGATTCCGGCGGTCACGGCGGCGGCGGCGGTTCCATTTCCAGCTTCGGCGGTCACTCCTTCGGCGGCGGCGGTTCACATTGGTAAGCGCAGAGCCCGCGCCGGCACAGTCGCGTTCACAGCATATATAATATTAAGCACCCGACTCGCGTTGGGTAACATCTGACGGCATTTTTTCAGTATTCATTGGATAATACTTTACTCGCGTTGCAGTCTGTAAAAGGACAACAACGCGAGTAGTAATATTATTGAGATCCCGATTCACTTCTGAAGAATTATGGAGGAAGCGAATATGAGCTATACTGTTGACAGATACAAAGTGTTTTTCAAGGATACGCCGGTCGGAGAATACCGTGTTACCAGTGACGGGAACGCGGTCTATCAGGCGGGATACGATCTTTCGGAAGAAATCAGCGCGGCGCTGGGCATGCAGAATCTTCTCGAATATAACGAACACGCGGAGACGCATCCCGTGTTCGCAGCGATCTTCGGGACAGAGGAGCGTCTGCCGCCCGGACAGCCCGCAGTCTATCATGCGGGCGATTTCACGCTGATCCGCATGCCGGATCCGGCTTGCGCACGGTTCTCTGTCTACCGCCGCGCCGCCAAGGAGGGTGAACCGGATTATTCTCCGCTGCCGCATGATGCACCGCACTATGAGGGCGCAAAAACGCCGGAGGGCATGCGCGAATGGGCTTCGTGGTATGCCTTCAACAAGATGAATGACGGCAGCTATGAGGCAGAGCTGGATGAAGCATGGTGCTGGGGCGGCGGCCACAACGACGGCGGCACGCGCCATGTGGCGATTCCGCAGGAGTATTTTGCGCTTCCCTATGAAGCGTTTCTGAATGAGATCATCCCGTTTGCGGGCGCAAGGCATTACGGCTTCACGGCCGAAATGCTTCTGCAAAAGCCGGGACTGCGCGAGTTTTTCGGATTTCACGCAGACGGCGATGCGAAAACGCGGTCCTGATTTCTGTCGAAAAAAGTGTTCTATATGAAAGGAGGCGCACCTCATGCCGCAGCTTGATGCACAGGATACATTCCGGCTGTTCGGCGGCGAAAATCCCCCGCAGGCGGTTTTTCTCTGCGGTGAGGATTCGCTGACTGTTGCAAAGCTGGAACAGAAGATCCTGAAAAAGCTGACCGACGGCGGCGATCTTGCAGACACCGTGTTCGACGGACAGGAGCTTGATCTCGACCGTCTGCTCGATGCCTGCGCATCTTCTCCGATGTTTCAGCCCTACAATGTCATTATTATCCGCGATTTTTCGCCGGATGCGGTCTCCCCGTCGCAGTGGGATATTCTCGCGGAGACCTTCCGCACGCTCCCGCCGCGTGTTGTGGTGATCGTTTCGATGCGTTCACTGCCGGTCTACGAGGTGAAGCGCGGTACGCCGCAGATCCTTCCGAAATACAAGAAGATCACGGCGCTGTTTGAAAAAGAGGGCGTGCTTTGCATCTGTGCAAAAAAGGACGCGATCACGCTCGGACGCGCCATTATGGAGCGTGCCAAGCGTCACGGTTCGGATATTTCCCGCGAACTGGCAGAAGAGCTTGCAAACCGATGTCTTTGCGACACAACGCTCGTTATGGGCGAGATGGACAAGCTGCTTGCATGCGCGAACGGTGAACCGATCACAGCGGAAATGCTCGATGCGCTGACCGCAAAGCTGCCTGACGCAGACGTGTTCCAGATGGCGCGTGCGGTCGTGGCGGGACGCGGTGCGGATGCGCTTCAGTCGCTTGAAATGCTGACGGCAAAATCGGAGGATTCCAAGACGATCCTCGGTATTCTGAGCATCCTGAGCGGCAATTTCATCGACCTTTACCGCGCCAAAACGGCAATGGCAGGCGGGATCGCGCAGGAACGCGCCGCGGAAGAGTTCGGCTATCCGAAGAACCGCGCCTTCGCCATGAAAAATGCATACCGCGACTGCCGTTCGATGGGCATTGCGCAGCTGCGCACCTGCATCCGGATCCTGCGCGACACAGACAAAGCATGCAAATCCTCGCGCACCCCGCCCCGTCTCCTGCTGGAACAAGCGATCGTGCGGATGCTGCGCGTAGACAAAAACGGGAATGAATACTGATTATACCGGAGGCTGCATATGAAAAAACACAAAATGGTGCGCTACACCCTGGACACCATGGAAATTCTGACGGGAGATCACACAAGGATCGAAGAAGCGATGAATGAGATGGCCAAAAACGGCTGGGAAGTGGTCGGGCAGTCCGCCGTTCAGGCAAGAGGCGCATGGTTTATCCTTGTGACCTACTGCAAAGACGAAAAATAAGGAGTGAATGTTCACGGAAAAGCGCAAGGTCATCCCCGCGATCATCGTGGAGGGAAAATACGATAAGATCCGTCTGGACGCCGTGTTCGACGCAGTTATTCTCGTGACGGACGGCTTCCGCATTTACCGCAGACCGGACACGCTGGATCTGATCCGCCACTACGCGGAAACGACCGGCGTTGTGATCCTGACGGATGCCGATGCAGCCGGATTCCAGATCCGCGGCTATATCAAGGGCGCGGTCTCCAAAGGCACGATTTACCATGTCTACATCCCCGGCATTCACGGCAAGGAGCGGCGCAAGCGCACACCGTCGGCGGAGGGACTGCTCGGCGTGGAGGGCATGGAGCCGGAAACGCTGATTGCGGCGTTTGAACGCGCCGGCGTTTTTGCGCAGGAGCCTGACCGTCTTCCGCATGATATCACGCCCGCGCTGCTCTATCAGTACGATCTGAACGGCACGCCCGACGCAGCCGCGCACCGGAAAATGCTGCTGGATGCGCTCGATCTCCCGAACCATCTCTCCGTGCATGCGCTCTGCGAGGTGCTCGGAACGATGACCTCCGCGGCGGAATTTCCCGATTTTCTCGACCGTGTGCTCCGTGCAGACAAGGATGCAGGTGATACGGATGGAGTGTAAGCTGTATATTCACGGTGATTCCGTGCAGACGATCGTTTCGCTTCTGGAAAAGCAGTTCAGTGCCGCAAAGACGAAAGCGGGCTGTTATTTCTTTCCGGAGTTCGATATCTGCTTTGACCGGAATGATGAAGCGGATGCCAATAAACTGCGCACCTACCCGGACGGATTCCTCTATTATGAATGGATCGCAGATCTTGATATATACGATCACTATATCCGCATCACGGATACGATCCTGAAAATGCTCTGGGAGAACCGGTTCCCGGCAGTTGCATCCTGTGATTATGAAGCAGAGCTGAACCGCTATATTTTCAGCCTCTGAAGACCGGAACGCATACCGGACAACATATTGAGGGGTATCATATGAAACTGCATAAGATGATCTGTGCCTGTCTGCTTGCCGCATTGCTTGCAGGCTGTGCAGAGGACGGACAGCTGACAACGAATACAAGCACGCCGGTACTCACGGAACTGACGGTGGAAACGACTGCGTCATCGACCGCACCGGAAACAACGACATCGACTGCACCGGAAACCGCGTCGACATTGGCAAAGGATACAGAGCCGGTGCGGACGGAGACCGCGGCAGCAAAGCCGGCTGAAACGCGGGAACCGGGCGAAATGCGCAGGAAGCCGCCGGAAAACGGCTGGAGCTATGCCGAATTGGCAGCAGTGACGGAGCTTGCCGGACATACCGCGAGCATTCCGCTTTCTGTCAGTGCGCTGGGCGGGGATTTTGAGCTGAAGGATATCGATACGGAATGGGCGAAGATAAAGCTCATGCCCGGCTCGCTCTATTACCGCGGAAAGCGTCTGACGAGCGTGACAGCGGTGCAGCCGCACGACGAAATGCTGATCTACTGCATCGTGCTGATCGAGGATCAGTGTGAAGTCACGGAGACAGAGCCGATCTCCGTGAACGGCGTCCGGCTCGGAGACAGCATGGAGACCGCGATCGCAGCACTCGGCAAACCGTACTACCAAAGCGACAATTCGCTGATGTACAACGACCGCGAGACCAATAATTCCATTATCAGCCTGTTCTTTGAGAACGGACGGCTCAATCATTATCTGATTGATCTCCGTTTCGACATTGATCTCCCGCTCTATCGTGATCACAAGCTGTTCAGCTGAACAATGTTTTTGCAAATTATGAACTGACAGGAGGTGCTGCCATTGATACTGACTTCTCTGCCGGTGCTGCTTTATCTGATCCCGCTGACCGTTCTGGCGGCAGCGCTCGTTCCGGCACACCGGCGCACGATCCCGCTGACACTCGGCGGAATGATCTATGCCTTTTTATCGGGCGGCTGGGAATGCGTTACGTTCATGCTGATGATCATGTTTTCCGCGTGGTTTACGATCCGCCTTCAGCCGCGCCTGACGCCCGAAAAGCGGCGCCGCGGCATATACTGGATGTGCTGCGGGATCCTCGTACAGATCGTGCTGCTGATTCTGGCGCGTTCGGTCGTGCCGTTTGCGGGGAGACTGCCGCTGATGCTCTGCGCCGTGCAGGGAATCATCTGCATCTGTGACCGCGGCAGCGGCAAAATGCATCTTCCTGCGCTGCAGTCCTATTTGGGGTATTCCTGCACGCTTCCGCGCATCTTCGCCGGTCCGGTGATCTCCTATGAGGAATCCCGCCGGTTTTATGCTGCATCCCATAAACCGACGCTCCGCAGCATCGGTGAGGGCGCAGAAATCTGTGTGCGCGGTCTCTTTCAGCTGGTGCTGCTCTCATTGCCGATGGAGACGCTCTGGCAGAGGCTGCGCACGGAGATCACGCTGGTCAGCACACCCGATGCGCTCTTCACGCTGCCGGTCATTTACTTCACGCTCTATTACCGGCTCAAGGGCGCGGTCACACTGGGCGAGGGCATTGCGCATATGCTCGGTGTTCCCTATCCGGAGAGCTTTGATGCACCGATCCTCGCGTTTTCATTCAAGGGATATTTCAGCCGCATGATGATCCCGCTGACCAACAAGGTGCGTTCGCTGCTGTTTCCGGAGGGCAGGAAGATCGACACATTCGGTTATTTTGCGCGGGTGCTCCCTCTGCTGGCTGGCATGGGGCTTCTGCTCTGCGACGGCGTGAACGGCATGATCTTCGGCGCGATGTTTGCGGTGATGCTGACGGCCGAGCGTATGGCGCTGGAAAAATGGCTGACGAAGATCCCAAAGCCCATCCGCCGCATTGTGACTGTGGTGCTGCTGCTGTTCTGCATCGGCGTCCTTTATTCCGGCAGTCAGGCGGAGACATTCAATTTTTACATGATCCTGCTCGGCAAGAACAGCATCGCGCTGAGCAGTCCTGTGATCTACATGATGTCGAACGAATGGCTCACGCTCCTGTTCTGTACGATCGGGCTGTTCCCGCTGCGCAAGGGAATCAAAAAGTGGGAGGAGCATCACAGCATCCTCGCGAAATGCAAGGTGATCGCTGTGCCGCTGCTGACCTTTTGTGTCATGCTTTTCTGCATGGCAGAGCTTTTCAGCCGATACCTCAGATAAAGCGCAGACTCTTTCAAGAAACGGGCATTCAAAAAGCGCCCCTTCCGCATAGACAGTCTTTTCACAGACTGTACTGCGGGAGGGGCGCTTTCGCATCCGGAAGGATATTTTACTGTATCGGTATTTCGATGCCGTCGGGATAGCGCACGATGCCGATGATCGTGATATTATCCCTGCCGCCCTTCTGAAGTGCGCGGTCGACCAGCTCTCCCAGACGGTCGGGCAGCGGGCGCGGCGCGGAAAGGATCTCCGCGATCTCGTGCTCTGTCGCATAGTCCGTGAGTCCGTCCGTGCAGAGCAGCAGCAGGTCGCCGAAGCAGAGCCCTTCCGGATACGGTGTGACGGCGGGCTGCGGCTCGGAACGCAGATTTCCCATTACCGGCAGCACGACGTTCCGCTCGGAATGGACGCGCTTTTCCTCACTCGTGATCGCGCCTTCGTCATAAAGCAGCTGCACGAGCGTCTGGTCGCGGCTGATCTGCTCCAGTGTGCCGGCGCGGAAGCGGTACAGCCGTGAATCGCCCACATTGAAGCTCGACAGCCGCCCGAATTCATCCACTGCGATGCCGCAGAGTGTCGTCTGCATGTTCGCTGTCGAGCGGTGACGCTCGCCGAGCTGCGCAATGCCCTCATGGATATGCAGAACGGTGTCGCAGAGATCGGTCTTGCTGGTGTATTTCACGGCGGAGAGCAGCTTGAGGCAGGTCTGGGATGCCAGTTCGCCCGCATTTTCGCCCGAAACGCCGTCGCAGACTGCTGCCAGAAACGGCGCATCCACAGCCATGTGCAGGGCGCCCTCGTGCCGGACGCTTTTGTCCAGCATCATGCAGTCCTCGTTGTGCGGCATGATGCCCTTTTCCGTGATTCCGCAGAGATAATACATATCGAACCTCCTGACCGGCAAATGAAAATATATAAAAACGGATGCGCGGTGCATCCTGTTACCACGCATCCTCCGATTGATTCAGCATTTCCTTGACTTCCGGATTGTTGTACAGTCCAAGATCGAACAGAACGTCTGCCTGCCGGTTGGTGATGCGTCCTGTGAAGGAATACACAAACTGTCTGTGCTGGCGTTCCGTGCCGTTCCAGGAGTCGATCACCTTGATCCAGCCGCCTCTGCCGAGCGCTCTGTCCGGCAGTGTTGCACGGGGAAAGAAGCGTTTCGCAAGCATGGCAGCGCATTTGGCATGTCCGGTGTAGTCGCAGGAATATGTGTCGCCGTCCGGAGAGATCCAGCCAAGCTTGAAGCCAGGATGATTCTTGAAGAACATGCGCTCCAGCGGAAGCGGCACATCCTCTTCGGTTTCGACGATTTCCGTGAAGCCGAGTTCGTCATCGGTAAAGCGTCTGTATCCGCCCTTTCCGTCAAGAACAACAGGGAGCCGATCTTCCGTGATGATCTCGGCAAACGGCGTATCCGCCAGAGATTCCGGCGTATCGCAGTAACGGTAAAAATAATACCCGTTTTCTGAGCGGTAGATCGCAAACTTCTTCAAATCGGCTCCCCCCTTTCTAAACACACAGACAACTGCCGTGAAAGTGCGGCAGTTGTCCGGTTTCTTCGATTTTGGTGATTACAGATCTGACACAGGAAGGATCTGACCGCCGCCGGAACGCTTTGCGTTGCGGATGACATTATCCAGTTTGACCAGCAGGGAGTTCACGTTGAGGCAGTCGCCTGCGACGTAGTGGTAATGTGCAGCGGAAACGGTGAGCTGAACGGTCAGGTTGAAGATCGTGTACGGTGCATTCATCACGGAGACGATGTTCTCCACAAGGCGGTATGCCTGAGAATCGGAGACCTCTCTGTGGAAGACAAACACGAATTCGTTGCCGGTGATGTTGTAGATCTCCGCGCTCTGTGCGAAGTCGTTCTTGAGGCGGTCAGCGATCTGAACGAGGTACTCATCGCCGAAGTCGTAGCCGTACATATCGTTGATGCTCTTGAAGCCGTCAAGGTCAAAAGCAGCGATATTGAACTGCTCGGTTGCGAGGCGCTCGCCGATATCCTGCTCGAGGCTGTAACGGTTCTTGAAGCCTGTGAGGAAGTTGGTCTGAACAGCAGCCTCCATCTTTTCGCGGGAACGGGAGAGCTTGCTGGAAGCTTCCTGCACCTGCTTGTTCTTGTGCTCGATTTCTTCCATGGAGCGCTTGGTGTAGCGTGCGAAGAAGAACAGTGCAGCTTCAAACACGATGAGGAGCACGACCAGGACACCCATCAGGAAATAAACCTGACGCACGGAGGACATTGTACGCTCGTTTGCAGCTTCCGTCGCGATCTGGATGGACGCGATCAGCATCTCAGAGGAAGCAGTCTGCAGCGGAGCAATTTCCTGGTCGTAGATGTCCTTCAGACGGTTCTTGAATGCAATCTGCTCCTCTTGCGTGCCGGTTGCAATCAGGCGGCTTCTTTCATCGCGGTATTCCGCAAGCTTCGATGAATAGGCATTGATGTATTCCTTTGCGACTTTCAGTCGGTACAGCGCGTTCTCGTTGTGACCGGGAATTGAAAGATATTCGTTGAGCTTGAGATCGATGGTCTCAAACATTGCAGTGATCGCAGCAATATGTCCCGGCTGACTGCCGATACCGTTGACAAATTCGACAACTTCAGTTTTGATGTTGTTGAGCATGCCGTTAGAGGAGTTGATGCAGTTCATTTCACGGGAGATCACAGAGGAGTTCTCGGTCGTTTTGTTGTAGACGTAGCCGATCATGAAAATGTTCAGGCTGAAGATCAGCATCAGCAGAATGCCGGAAATGATAAAGCCTCTGGGATTGAACCCGCTGTCCTTTGCTTTTTTTGCCATGATACATATCCCCCTTAATTACTGTTTATTTTTCATGAAGCTCTTCGGATCAAGCAGAAGCTGAATATCATCGTTGTGCAGATTCTTCTTGTGGACATAGACAACGCCGGTGTCGACGGTGCCCGGTGCGCTCTGGTCGACCAGCTCCTGGCCGGCATAATAGACACCCAGATAGCCCATGTTATAGGGATTCTGCAGCATGGTTCCGGTGAGAATGTCGCTGTTGATATAGCCGATCTCCGTGGTGTTGGCGTTATAGCCGACGACCATCACATCCATCGCCATATCTTTTGCTCTTGCAGCTTTGACCGCTTCGCAGACACCGAGCGTGGATTTTTCGTTGGTTGCGTAGAGCACCTTCAGATCGGGATAAGTTTCAATCATCTTGGTGGCGATATTCTTTGCCCTGTCTTGCTCGCCCGCGCAGTACTGGATGCTTGCAATGACGGGATTGCCGCCCTGTGCGCCGGCAGGAGCACCGCCCTGTGTGCCGGAAGGAGCGCCGCCCTGTGTGCCGGAAGGAGCGCCGCCTTGTGTGCCGGAAGGAGCACCGCCTTGTGTGCCGGAAGGAGCACCGCCCTGCTGTGCGCCGGCAGAACTACCGTCCAGCGCATCGCTGCTGCCGGAGCTGTAGCCGAGAAGCGTCATCAGCGAACCCTGGAACGGGCCGACACGCTGTTCTGCTGCTGCGGAGGTCTCGGAGTGGCTGATGATGCCGACTCTGCCGTGCTTGCCGTTGACCTTGTTCTCCAGCAGATAATCTGCAACCTTACGGGCAGCGATGGAAGCTGCGGAAGCGTTGATCGAGCCGATGTAGGATGTTCTCAGTTCGGTGTCATCAATGTCTGCGTCGATCGTTATGACGACGATACCCTTTTCGCGTGCTTCACTGATCGCGTTGTTGAGCTGGTTGCGGGAGTTCGGTGCGAGAACGATTGCCTTTGCACCGTTCGAAACAGCGTTCTGGATCAGCTGGATCTGACCGTCAATATCGTTCGTGTTTGCGGCGCTGACGTACTCAACGTCATACTGGAGCTCATTGCCGGCGTCGACAGCACCCTGTTCCACATAGTCCCAGAACTGGATGTCCTTCGCCTGTCCGATGACGACGATTTTGCAGCCGATGATCGCATCACGAGCCGTGGTCGGAACCGTGATGCCGCAGCCGGTGAGGTTTGCGGCCATCATAACAGCGGCAGAAAACGCAGCCAGACGCAGCATTTTGCTTCTTCCTTTTTTCATATGCATACATCCTCCTAAAATAAAATGAGCGGAATGAACAACTGACCGGAAATGCCGTCTCCGTCCATATTATTCATATCGTATATTATAATAGCACAAAACGCCGAAAAATGCAAGCATATCCGGGGATTATATATCACAAATTTTCGTTTTTATTTTTGTTATCCATGCACAAAAACGAATTTCAGGGCTTTTGCGCAATATGCGGAAGTATATACGAAAAAACAAGAAGAATCAATGGTTTTCATATGTTTGATTTGTTCCGGAAAAATTGGATTTTTTTATCCATTTGTGCATAATTCCAGTGAAATATACCAGAAGTAAATTTTCTGACAAATCGTGTTGCCGGGGAGCACTTGACAACTCGCTTAAAACATGTTATAATTTGTAATAGGTGCATCTGTGCGCGGACAATTCTATAGACAGTCGGTATACTATATAAAAATATCAGGCTGTGTTGTCCGGAATTCCAGTCCGAAGCGGCGGCGCCGGTGTGCAGATCCTACATCAACTGAAATCAGGAGCGACTAACTATGCAGTGTGAAAAATGTCATGCAGAGCTCGCACCGAACAGCATTTCCTGTCCAGAATGCGGAGCTCCGGTCGTTCAGACCGTCAAAGATTTCGATAATACTCCGAACATTCAGCTTCAGCTCAAAGCAATGATCAAGGAGCACGAACGTCAGCTGTTCATCCGTTCGAAGGACGGGCTTTTCTTTGACGGCCCGAAATTCACGGCGCTGCTCAATGATTATATTGCCGAATATGATAAAGAACGCAAGCTCTTGCGCCGCGTTGTCGAGGAAAATATCCTCTCCGTATTGCTTTCTGAGCCCGGAAACCACGAGATGGCTGTTACCAAGGCAAGAAGCGTACTCCTCGGTGAGAAATTCCTTTCGGACAGCGCTGCGGAATTCGTTCTCTGCTGCCTGACCTACATGCTTGGCTGGCCGTATGATTCGCCGCTCCGCGTGAAGGAAAAGACCGGTGAGGAGGAAGAACCGCAGGAGGAAAAGAAGCGCGTTGTCCGTATGGACGACAATGTCTTTTCGCGCAATGCGGCACAGAGATACCGTCTTTTTGCAAAGAACGTCACCATTCCCGAGGGCGTCACGATGGTCGAGGGCTTCTGCTTCGACGGCTTCGGCGGCATCCGTACCGTCGAGCTGCCGTCCACGCTCATCGGCATCGGCGAATATGCCTTCTCGGAATGCAAGCACCTGCGTGCGATCGACCTGCCGGATTCGCTCAGATTCATCGGCAAGTCCGCATTCCAGCAGTGTGAAAAGCTCGTGGGCATGAAGCTCCCGCGCGGCATCCTGGAGATCGCGGACTCCACATTCTCTTTCTGCAAGAGCCTGGAGACCGTCGAGATCCCCGACACGGTCAGTTCGATCGGTGAGCAGGCGTTTGCCGGATGCGAACATCTCCGCCGCCTGGTGCTGCCGGACAGCGTGAAGTTCATCGACAAGAACGCATTCGCGCTCTGCCCGCGCCTCACGATCCGCTGCGTCGAAAATTCCTATGTATTCAAGTATTGCCTGCAAAATGCGATCCCCTATGAGACCGCTTCTGCAAAGGATCTTTGAACATCTTTGTAATGATCTTCTTTTGATTTCACAGGGAGGAATTTTGAATGGTTGAACTTACGATCGGACAGGAAGTGGAAATGGAATACGGCGGCAAAGCCAAGGTGCTCAAGGTCATCGGCAGCGGCGGACAGGGTACTGTCTACCAGGTGCAGTATAACGGGATGAAATGGGCGCTGAAGTGGTACGATGTCGAAAAGATGCGCAACCCGAAGGCTTTCCGTGCCAATATCAAGAATAATATCAGCGACGGTCCGCCCAGCAAGCAGTTCCTTTGGCCGAAATATCTTACCAAGGAAAACGAGGACGGCACCTTCGGCTATCTGATGGAGCTGAAGCCCGACAGCTTCGATTCCTTTGTCGATATCCTCAACACCTACAAGCTCTCGGTCGATCCGCTGACCGGACGCTCGACGAAAAAGCCTGTGCGCTTCACGAGCCTTTACGCCATGACCACGGCGGTCATCAACATCGTCAATGCGTTCCGTCAGCTGCACAGAGCCGGCAAGAGCTATCAGGACCTGAATGACGGCGGCTTCTTCATCAACGTCGATACCGGCGCCGTGCTCGTCTGCGACTGCGACAACATCGCACCGGACGGCAACAACTTCGGCATCGGCGGCAAGCCCGGATACATGGCTCCGGAAGTTGTCAGAGGGGTTGCAAAGCCGAACGTCCAGACGGATAAATATTCGCTGGCGGTCGTGCTTTTCAAGCTGCTGTTCCGCGGTGATCCGATGGAGGGCGAGAAGGTGGTCAAGGATGTCTGCCTGACCGAGTCCTCAGAGCTCAAGCATTACGGACAGAACGCCGTTTTCGTTTACGATCCGGAGGATACGAGCAACCGCCCGGTTCGCGGCATCCACGATAACGTCATCAAGTTCTGGCGCATCTATCCGGATTATATCAAGGATTCGTTCATCAAGTCCTTCACCGTCGGCATCACAGAGCCGAACAAGCGTATCATCGAAAACGAGTGGCAGAAGCTTTTCCTCCGTCTGCGCAGCGAGATCATCTCCTGCAGCTGCGGCAGAACGAACTTCTCCTCGATGTTTGAACGTCCGGACATCAGGACATTCAAATGCCCCAAGTGCGGTTCGATGTTCGGTTCGCTGAAATTCAGCAACCGGCAGTTCCGTGCGCCGCTGTATCTCGGATGTGTCTTCTACGAGTGTGAGATTGATCCGGATTCGGAGGATTTCCAGACCATCGCAGGCGAGCTTGTCGAAAACAAACTGAAGCCCGGTGTTCTCGGTTTCAAGAATACATCTTCAATGACATGGAAGGCGAAAATGCCCGACGGAAACTACTACGATATTGAGCCCGGCAAGGGCTTCCCCGTCTGGCAGGGGCTGGAGATCGATTTCGGCAAGGTGCAGGCAACACTGCAGTAACGTCAGCCGATCCATCCGTTTATCCGAACTTGAAAAGGAGTTTTAAGATATGAGCAACGAGCAAAAGAAAAATCCGGCTGCCGGTGCGGCAGAGGAAAAGACTGCGGCTGCAAAGACTTCCGCAGCAGATCCGATGGATATTGATGATGATGATCCGCTGAGTGCCACGAGCGTTTCCAAAAAGAGTCTGGTCATTTTCTTCCTGATCGACACTTCCCGCAGCATGGTCGGCAAGAAGATGGGCGAGCTGAACACGGTCATGGAAGAGCTGATCCCGGAGATCCGGAGAGTCGGCGAAGCGGATACCGATGTGAAGATCGCAGTTCTGACATTCGGCACGCAGGTGCGCTGGATGTATGCAGAGCCGATCTCGATTGAAGACTTTGAGTGGTCCCGTCTCCGCGCGGACGGCGTGACCAACATGGGCGAAGCATTCAAGGAGCTCAATGCGAGAATGTCCCGCAACAGCTTCCTCAATTCTCCGTCGCTCTCGTTTGCGCCGGTCATCTTCCTGATGACGGACGGCTATCCCTCCGATGATTATAAAGAGGCGCTTGCTGAGCTTTCTACCAACAGCTGGTATAAGTTCGGTCTGAAGGCTGCACTCGGCATCGGTCAGGAAGCAAACGATGAAATGCTCGCAGAATTCACCGGTTCGCCGGATACGGTCGTTCATGCATATTCCGGCGGTCAGCTTGCAGCAATGATCAAGATCATCGCTGTCACGTCCGCACAGATCGGCTCGAAGTCGATGACACTTTCGGACGATGTCAACCATGAGCTGAACGCAGAGGAAGTTCTTGCTGCAAAGCAGAAACTGCTCGGCCAGCAGATTCAGGACTCCATGACCAACCTCGGCAACGAAGCAGCGTCCTTCGACACCGGCTGGTAATCAGAAATATACGCGGCACCCGCACGGGCAGATGCGAATGCACCGTGCGGAGATGCCGCAAAACGATATCTGAAACGATATCATTGTATTCAGGGGAAAAATTGCAAGGAGGATTTGCTGCATGTACGGCGGATTCAGTCAATCCGTGACCGGAAACAGTCACATCGCAATCGGTCTTGTATGTCAGGATCATTCTGCGAATGAGGTAAACGAGCACTACGCCATCGCTGCGATCGCGGACGGTCATGGAAGCAAAAAGTATTTCAGAAGCCATATGGGTTCGCAGTTTGCCGTCGAGGCAGCACTTGAGACAATCAAGCGGTTTTATCTCGACGCAGATAAATTTGAAAAGAATTTTCCGAAATATCATAAGCTGATTCTCAAGAACATCGAGAAGCAGATCATCGTGAACTGGAACGCAAGGGTGCAGCAGCATCTGGATTCAAATCCTGTCCGCGCAAAGGAGATCGAAGGCTTCACGAAAGAGGAATTCCAGGCAATCCCGACAGAATCCTATTACGGGACAACATTGGTTGTGGCGGTGATCGGCAAAGGCTTCTGCTTTGGCATTCAGATCGGAGACGGCAGCCTTGTGGCACTGTTTGAGGACGGAGAACCTGTGATGCCGATGAACTATGATGAATCGGCGCCTGCGAACATGACCGCTTCCATGTGCAATACGAACGCGGCTTCCATGTTCAATAGTTTTTATATCGAAAATAAGCGTCCGATCGCGTTTTATGCCTCTTCGGACGGACTCTATACGTCGTTCGGCAACGAGGACGATTTCCTGGATTATCACCTGAGCCTCACCACGATGCTCGATCAGCCGGATGCGTTCGGTGTGAAGGTGACAAAGGATCTCACCAGACGTTCTCACTTTGGCACGGAAGACGATATCTCGCTTGCGACGGTCTACGATCAGGAGCTCCTCAGCGATAAGCTTGCTGATCTGAAGGCGAAGGCGGCCGATCTGAAGGCACATGCCGCAGAGCGCAAGAAGAAAAAACTGGAAGCATTGAAAAACATGTAATATTCTCAAAACAAAATAGGAAGGGGTATGTGTATGGATATCGGAGCAATGATCGAAAAAGCCAAAGAGTACGGCAAGATTCTTCACGAGAATTATCCCGGCCTGACCGGCGAGGCGGATTCTGCGATCACACTGATTCTGACGGACCGCGACGAAATCGTCACGGGCATCACAAGCGCGGAGGTCGTGAACGGCAATCCGCAGATCGTCGATTCGGAGTGGCAGGCGATCAATGCGATCAAGCCGCAGCAAAACGCAAAAATGCTGCTTACCATCATGCTGGAGGACGGCAGCATCATCAAGCCGGATTCCAAGATTATTGATATGATGATCAGGTCCAATCCGGGCAACAGCAGCTGCGATGTGGTCGTTTCGGAGACGGAGACCACTGCGGCATTCTCGCTGACCTCGGACGGCTCGGCGATCGTGAATGACTTCATGAACGGTTTTGAGGGCGCGGAGTCTGCATCTTCCGGTGCAGCAGCAAATGTCGGTGCACCGGCTGAGTTTGCAGCGGGTTACGATGTGGATGAATCCAATCCGTTCTTTGATCCGAACAAGAGCGAGCTCGGCGCAGCACAGACACTTGAGCCGAATGTCCAGCAGCCGGTTTACCCGCAGCCGGGCAACGGCTATCCGCAGCCGGGCGGTTACCCGCAGGGAGGCTACCCGCAGCAGGGCGGCTATCCGCAGCAGGGCGGCTACCCGCAGCAGGGCGGCTACCCGCAGCAGGGCGGCTACCCGCAGCAGGGCGGTTATCCGCAGCAGGGCGGTTATCCGCAGCAGGGCGGTTATCCGCAGCAGGGCGGTTATCCGCAGCAGGGCGGCTATCCGCAGCAGGGCGGCTATCCGCAGCAGGGCGGCTATCCGCAGCAGGGCGGCTATCCGCAGCAGGGCGGCTATCCGCAGCAGGGCGGCTATCCGCAGCA
>JAFZPL010000023.1 GCA_017550355.1 Oscillospiraceae bacterium
CATTCCGCGCTTTTCACCGGACGCCGTGAGCGTTTCTGCGCCTGCCTCCACCTCGATCACCCAGTGATGCCCGTGGAGATTGGCGCATTTTCCGTTGTAGCCCGCGAGAAAATGAGCGCTGTCAAATGCGGCTGATGTTTTCAGTCTGAACATATCATGCTCCTTACATAAAAAATGCCCGTCCTTGGGCAGACGGGAGCAGAATTCATCCGTTTTGCCCTAGTTTTGTTTTGCGACAGGATGGTGCAGTCGAACTGTCGGGCCCGCAGACCAACTATTATTATAGCACGTTCCGTTGAAATTGTCAAGCCCGGAATCAAAGAAATTTCTATATTTTTCGGCTTTGCTTTTCGGGAAGCAGTACGCTGCGCGCATGGACACATACAGACCGTACCGGAAATTTGAAAACGAGGTATGAAAGTGCGGTATGGCTTGCTTTTTTTTGCGATTTGTGGTATAATATATAATCATTATGTTCACAGGAGGACGATCTCATGAATAAAGCGGAAGCAATTTTGCAGCTCGCAGAGCAGAAACTCGGCGTTCCGGCGGCAAAAGCAGATGCATATGCGCTGCACAATGCAGTCGGCGAAGCAGTGGTCGCGGAGATCCTGCCGCGCTGGAATCAGTGCCGTGCGGCACATCTGGCGTCGCGCAGAGTGTGCTATTTTTCGATGGAATTTCTGATGGGCAGAGCGGTCTACAATAACCTGTACTGCCTCAATCTGCTGAATGATATGGAGAGCGCATTCAAAAAAGCAGGCACCTCGCTTTCGGTGTTTGAGGAGATCGAGGATGCAGCGCTAGGAAACGGCGGCCTCGGCAGACTGGCAGCTTGTTTTCTGGACAGCGCTGCAACGCTTTCGCTGCCCGTGGATGGCTACGGCATACGTTACCGCTACGGTCTGTTCAAACAGGGCTTTGAAAACGGCAGACAGACTGAGACTGGCGACGATTGGACAGCGTTCGGCGATCCGTGGAGCATCCGCTGCGACCGTGACGCGGTTCTGGTGAAATACCGCGGTCAGACAGTCCGCGCTGTGCCGTATGATATGCCGGTGATCGGCTACCGCGGCGAAAAGGAACCGCATATCGGCACGCTGCGTCTCTGGCAGGCAGAGCCGGTCAGCGCGTTCGATTTCCATACCTTCAATGATCAGCATTATCTGGAGGCATCGCAGGAAACGATTGCCGCAGAGGATATTTCCCGCTGTCTCTATCCGAACGACGACACCCGCGAGGGCAAGAAGCTGCGGCTTAAGCAGCAGTATTTCTTCTGTGCGGCATCACTTGCAGACTGCCTGAAAAAGCATAAGGCGCAGTTTGGTACGCTGGATACGCTGCCGGAGCATCTTGCTGTGCAGCTGAACGACACACATCCGGTCATCTCTATTCCGGAATTGATTCGTCTGCTGAAAATCGAGGGCTATTCCTTTGAGGATGCGCTCGCGATGGCGAAAAAGGTGTTTTCGTATACGAATCACACGATCATGCAGGAAGCGCTCGAAAAGTGGGACTGCGATCTCATGGAGGAGATCCTGCCGGAGATCTATGCGATCGTGCTCCAGATCTCGGAGCGTTTTTTAGAGGAGCTTTACGCGAAGGACACTGCGCTCAGCGATATCGCGGCAATGCGCATCGTGAAGAACGGTCAGGTGCATATGGCAAATCTCGCAATGTATGCGGGCAGCTATGTCAACGGCGTTGCAGAGATTCACACGGAACTGCTCAAGACCACCGTGCTGAAGGAATGGTATGCGTTCAGCCCTGAGAAATTCCAGAACAAGACCAACGGCATCACGCAGCGCAGATGGCTCGGCGTCTGCAATCCGGAGCTGACGGCACTCCTGCGGGATCTGCGCGGCAACGCGGATTTCCTCACTGATCTCGACCAGCTTGCAGAACTGAGCAGATATGCGGATGACAAGGACGTGATCGCAAAATTCCGCGCAGTCAAGGCGCAGAAAAAGCAGCAGCTTGCAGACTTTGTCAAGGTGCACGACGGCGTTGAGATTGATCCGGCATCCTGCTATGATATCCAGATCAAGCGCCTGCACGAATACAAGCGCCAGCTGCTCAATGCGTTCTCGATCCTCTGGATCTACTACGGCATCAAGGACGGCACGATCAAAGACTTTACGCCGACCACATTTCTGTTCGGCGCAAAATCTGCACCGGGCTACCGCCGCGCCAAGGCAATCATCAAGTATATCAACGAGATCGCAAAGCTGATCGACAATGATCCGGATGTGAGCGGACTGATGAAGGTCGTTTTTGTGAAGAATTATAATGTCTCCTATGCGGAAAAGCTCGTTTCTGCGTGCGATATCTCCGAGCAGATCTCGACGGCAGGCACGGAGGCTTCCGGTACGGGCAATATGAAGATGATGCTCAACGGCGCCGTGACGCTCGGCACGATGGACGGCGCGAACATCGAGATCGTTGCCACGGCAGGCAAGGAAAACAACTATATCTTCGGCGCGACGGTTGAAGAACTCGAAAAACTCGAAGGCTATTGCAGCCGGAAGATCATGGCGCAGAATCCGCAGCTGGCAAAGGTCGTGCGCAGCCTGATCGACGGCACAGTCTCCGACGACGGCACCGGTGAATTCCGCGAGCTTTATTTCGCGCTGCTGGACGGTGCAAGCTGGCATCAGCCGGATCACTATTATCTGCTGCTCGATCTTCCGGCGTATGTGGAGACAAAGCTGCAGGCGCTCCGCGATTACCGTGATGCAGACAGCTTTGCGGCGAAGCAGTGGCGCAATACCTGTGCGGCGGGCAAATTCAGTTCAGACCGAACGATCGCACAGTACGCCGCGGAGTGCTGGCATATCAACAATATTGACTAATAATCTGCCCGCTGTTGGAAAAAGATTGGATTTTTCCCGCTTGACAAATCGCAGAAAAATACTGTATAATGAATATGCAGTTTGACGCTGCGCATTATGAATCTGGAGGTAATTGGTCATGGACATGAATAAAATTCTGAATCTTCCCTTTGTGCAGGCATATCTGAAAATGCTTTCCAAGATGACGGATTATAAGGGACGTGAGGACAGAGAGACGTTCTGGTGGGCAGTTCTGGGCAATGCGATTCTCATTTTCATTATTCGTCTGATCTTCGGTCTGTTCGGCTCGTTCGGCAGCGTGCTCGCCGGTCTGATCAGCCTTGTGCTTTGTGTCCCGATGATCATGATGGGCATTCGCCGCATGCATGATGTGAGCAAGCCGGGCTGGTGGATCGTTGTCCC
>JAFZPL010000129.1 GCA_017550355.1 Oscillospiraceae bacterium
AAAAATCCCGGAAAGTGAGGTCTGAAATATGATATTCCGAAAAAAAGAAATGCCGTGTTCTCCCGAAACAATCAAAGACCGGTTCCGCGGCTGCCTGATCGCCGGTGCTGCCGGCGATGCGCTCGGCTATCCGGTGGAATTCCAACACCTTGACAGCATCCGCCGGACATTCGGCGAAGCGGGCATCACTGCGTTCAGCATCTTTCCGCAGTTTGAAAAAGCCATCGTCACGGATGATACACAGATGACGATTTTCACCGCAGAAGGATTGCTTGCCTGTGCAGCGGACGGTCATGCCGGCGAGGAGACCGCATATATCCGCAAAGCGTATCTCGCATGGCTCTTCACGCAGAAACACGCCTTCCAGCCGCACCCGTTCAAAGAAGGCGCCGCGGACAGTTCCCCGGTGATCCCGGCGGAATTTGCCGGCATCCCTGCCATGCAGATTCCCTGGCTCTATGCGCGCCGCGCCCCGGGAAACACCTGTCTTTCGGCGCTGGAATCCGGCGGCAATGGCACACTCACCCAGGCGGTCAACAACAGCAAGGGCTGCGGCGGCATTATGCGCACCGCACCCGCCGGGCTGTATGCCGCATCGCCGGAGGAAGCATTCCGCATCGGTGCGGAGGCTGCCGCAGTGACGCACGGGCATCCGCTCGGCTGGCTGCCCGCCGGTATGCTCTCCTATCTGGTGCATGAGGCGGTATTTACCGACACACCGCTTCAGCAGGCGGCAATGGATGCGCTTGCTCCGGCGGAGAAATACGCGGTGCAGGATACCTATCTGCAAACGCTGCGCAGGCTGACCGAACGCGCCGTTCTGCTGGCGGAACAACCCTATGATACCGACACAGAAGCAATCGCGGAGCTCGGCGAGGGCTGGGTCGGCGAGGAAGCACTTGCCGTCTCGCTCTACTGCGCCCTGCGCTATCCGGACGATCCCGAAAAATGCCTGATCGCCGCGGTCAACCACGACGGTGACAGCGATTCGACCGGCGCGATCGCGGGCAACATCCTCGGCGCAAGGCTCGGGTTCTCCGCGCTGCCCGCCGCGCTGACCGAACAGCTGGAAGGCGTGCCGGAGCTTACGGCACTTGCCGACCGTCTGTATGAAAGTGTCTGCAGCTTATGAAAATACCGCATATCTCAATCCGTAAAATTCTGAAATTCTGGCGTCCCGTCATCATTCTGGCGATTCTCTCGGCACTGCTTTCGCTGCTCTGCCTGTTTCCTGCCGCCTGTGATTGGTACACCGACCGGATCTATGTGATACTCGGCAGCGGACTTTCCCGTCTGAGCGCACTGCCGCCGTTTTCGCCCGGTGAAGCGGTCGAGCTGCTCAAAGTTCCGTTTCTGATCCTGTGCGGCGTCCTGCTCGTGCTGCTGATCATTCTGCGGAAGAAGCCGAAGGGCAGCGCGTTCTGCAAGGGCAGCCTGAAAGCAGCCGCGGTCACAGTCTGCTGTTATCAGCTGCTTTCGCTTCTGTTCAGCATTATCCCGGAATGCGGCAATGTACTCGGGCAGGACCCGGAAGGAAAGCGCACGGCATACGGCCTCAAAGAGCTGACCGCACTTTACAGCTATCTGAACAGCGGACTGGACACTGCCGCCGCGGAAATTGAGATTGCACCGGACGGCACGGTGCCGTTCCCGGATATCGACACCCTGCAACCGCAGATCGTCGAAGCGATGCGTTCCTATGCGGACGCATACCCGCGGCTGGCGGGGTATTATCCGCCTGTCAGAGCCGCGTTCGACTCCGAGAATATGCATATTCTGAATATCGGCGGCATTGCGTTTTCCAACACGCAGGACGCGGTGTACAACAAATATCTGTACCCGACGGAAGCACCGGCGACCGTCGCGCACGAGCTTGCGCATCTCAAGGGCTTTATCAAAGAGAACGAAGCGAATTTCATCTCCGAGCTTGCACTTTCACAATGCGAGAACCCGTATCTGCGGTTTTCGGCATTCTCCAAAATGCTGCACTATGTCGCGCCGGAATACAACGAGCTCTATTCTCAGACCGTCACGGAGCTGAAAGAAAGCGGCGTTCTTCCGCCCATTGATCATAACAGCGGTCATGCTGTTGAAGATTTGCTGGAACGGCAGCATATACTGAATGCCATGTTCGGCGAAATCCCGCTGTACGACGATGACCGTGTGCAGCAGATCAACGACGCGGCCGCCGGAATCTTCCATGAAGTCTACGATGCCGACCCGCACCCGATCGACGAGCAGATCGCGGAAAACCCCGAGAAGCTGGTTGAAGTCATCGAGAACGCGAATCAGCACTGGGAAGAATATGAAGCGCAGCATAAGGAGAATTATTATGACGGCGTTGTTCTGCTGCTTCTGCAATACTATGACGGCGTATTATACTGAATAGGCCGGAGGAAAAACAAATGAAGAAAAAATCGAAATACTGGCGCTTTCTCCTGATTCTTTCCGTTGTCTCCCTGCTGCTGTCAGTTACCGCGCTCTTCCCCTCTGCCTGTGACTGGTACACCGAGCATCTCTACGGCTATCTCAGCAGCGGCATCGCGTTTGTGACGAATCTGCTCCCGTTCTCCATTTCCGAGATCGTCCTCATCTGCGGCACGGGAATGCTGGTGCTCAGCATTCCGATTCTGCTCCTGCTGATCTTTCTGCGCAAAAAGCCGAAATACAGAAAATTCTGCGCCGGCTGGTTCAAGACCGCACTGGCGGCAGTCGCCTGCGTGCTGTTTCTCTGCGTCCCGTGCGCACTGCTGCCGCTTTGCAGTCATGTGCTGGGGGCAGACCGCAGCGCCCTGCGCACGGAATACAATCTCAATGAACTGACCGCGCTGTATACGTACCTTATCGACGGCATCAATCAGGCGGCGGAGGAAATCGAAATTTCGCCGGAGGGCGATGTGGATTTCTATACCGTCGAAGAAATGCAGCCGCTGCTGGAGGAAGCCATGCGCGGTATGGCGCCGGAATATCCGCAGCTGGGGTTTTACTATCCGCAGACAAAGGCGTCGCTCATTTCGGATATCCACTGGCGCATGGGCATCGGCGGCGTGACCTACCCGCCG
>JAFZPL010000024.1 GCA_017550355.1 Oscillospiraceae bacterium
CGCTTCGGGAACTCCTCGTCGCAGACTGCAAAGCAGTGCTCGGAGATCTTCGGAATATTGGAACGCAGCGGCAGAATCTTTGCGCCTGCCGGCATGATGTGGTCTGTGGTGATGTTGTCGCCGACCTTGAGCGAGACCGGTGCGTCGATGGTCTCAAGCAGCGGATGGGTTTCCGGATACGGCTTGATGTTCGGGCCGAGCTTGATCTCGACAGAATCCATATCCTTTTCCTCTGCCGGCAGCGTCACCATGTTATCGTTGACCGTGAATACATCCGGCAGCTTGAATTCCGGCATTTCGCCGAGCGTGCGCGGATCGGTGAGGTAACCGGTCAGTGCGGATGCCGCAGCGGTTTCCGGAGAGACCAGATAGATCTGACCGTCCTTTGTACCGGAGCGTCCTTCAAAGTTGCGGTTGAAGGTACGGAGGGAGAAACCCGCGGAATTCGGGGACTGTCCCATGCCGATGCACGGACCGCATGCAGATTCGAGGATTCTCGCGCCTGCGTCGATCATGTCACCGAGGCAGCCATTTGCCGCAAGCATGTTGAGCACCTGCTTGGAGCCCGGTGCGATCGCGAGCGAAACATCCGGATGCACGGTCTTGCCCTTGAGGATATATGCGACCTTCATCATGTCCAGCAGCGAAGAGTTCGTGCAGGAGCCGATGCAGACCTGATCAATTTTCAGCTTGCCGATCTCGGACATGCTCTTGACATTGTCCGGAGAATGCGGACATGCCGCCAGCGGTTCGAGCTTGGAGAGATCGATCTCGATCGTCTCATCGTAGACCGCGTCCGCATCAGCAGACAGCGGAACCCAGACATCCTCGCGCTGCTGCGCCTTCAGGAATGCTCTGGTCATTTCGTCAGACGGGAAGATGGAAGTCGTTGCGCCGAGCTCTGCGCCCATGTTGGTGATGGTCGCACGCTCCGGCACCGTCAGCGTCTTCACGCCTTCGCCGGTGTATTCGATAACCTTTCCGACGCCGCCCTTGACGCTCATTCTGCGGAGCACTTCCAGGATCACATCCTTCGCGGCAACCCACGGAGAGAGCTTGCCGGTCAGCTTCACATTGACAACCTTCGGGCAAGTAATATAGTATGCGCCGCCGCCCATCGCCACGGCAACATCCAGTCCGCCTGCGCCGATCGCGATCATGCCGAGGCCGCCGCCGGTCGGGGTGTGGGAATCCGAGCCGATCAGTGTCTTGCCCGGAATGCCGAAGCGCTCCAGATGCACCTGATGGCAGATGCCGTTGCCCGGACGGGAGAAGAACAGGCCGTGCTTCTTCGCACAGCTGCCGATGAAGCGGTGATCATCCGCGTTCTCGAAGCCGTTCTGAAGGGTGTTGTGGTCGATGTAAGCGACAGAGCGCTCGGTACGAACACGCGGCACTCCCATTGCCTCAAATTCGAGGTACGCCATTGTGCCGGTCGCATCCTGCGTCAGCGTCTGGTCGATGCGGATGCCGATCTCGGTGCCGCGCTCCATTTTGCCTTCCACAAGATGTGCGGCGAGGATCTTTTCAGTCAGAGTCAGTCCCATATATTGTGATTCCTGCCTTTCAATAAATATACATATCTATTTTACACCAAAAGGGGGCATTCTGTCAAGTGATAATTCCGGAATCAGTATATATTTCACAAAGAAATAATAACTTTTTCATTTTGCTGTATAATTTGTGCGTATGGCCGCCGCCGGTATGTCAGAATGATATTTCATCCGGTCAGACGACCGCAATATGATAAATGCGGACATCCGCTTCCTGCCCTGTCAGACGGCGGAACGCATCCCTGTAAGCCTCAAGCTGCTGCCGGTAGACCTTGTCGAGATCCGAGCCGTCCTCATTGGTCTTGTAGTCCACGATATGCCAGCGCCCCTCCAGACAGTACACGAGGTCGATCACGCCGTACCAGAGCTCGCCGTTTTCCTGCAGATAGCTGAACGGCAGCTCGCAGCAGACCTCCTCCGCCCGCATCAGCACCGGCAGCAGATCCTGCACACAGCGCTTGTCCGGATCGCCCGTTTCATCCTGCGGATAACCGCCGCTGTGCATTGTCCGGAAGACCGTTTCCAGCGTTCCGGCATAGAGCGCGGCATCTGCATCATATTCCCGGCAGATATCCGCACAAAGCGCACTGCATTCCGCAGCATCATGCGAGCTGACGATGCACTCCATCAGTCTGTGGACCATCGTACCGGTCAGCGCCGCATCACCCTGCTTTTCCCGGATCACGCCGCGCTCCTGCTTCTTTGTTTTCGGGGCTGCGGCATGTGCCAGCCGGCTCGGCGTCATCACCTGAAAGCTGCATGCCTTCGCTTCCTTCATATAGGTGAGACAGTTTCCCTGTTCCGCCGCTTCTGCCTTCTCCGCCTCCGTGATCTCCGTTTCTGACAGCATCTGCATAATATCCCGGCTGTTTTCGCCGCTGCATGCCTTTGCCAGCTCCGACCAGAACGATGCCGAGGAATATTCGTAGTCCTTCGTTACCTTGTCCTTCTTGGACGTCCGTCTGTCCGCGATGATCAGCGCACATTTTGCGCGCGTCGCCGCCACATACAGCAGACGGAGATCCTCCGCATCCAGCGCTGCTTTTTCCGCGCTGCTCTTCTCTTCATATTCATCCAGCCGCAGATTTTCGATCTCAAAGAACCAGCTGTCCGCACCGTTTTCGCCATATTCCGTGCGGCGGTCGGGCGAGTCGGCTTTTTTCCCGTAAGGCACCGCCAGAATGACAATCGGACGCTCCAGACCTTTGACCTTGTGCAGATTCGCAAAATGCACGCAGTCTGCCTTTCTGTCCAGTGCAAGGCTGCGCTCCTGCTCCGGCGCATCGACCATGCCGATGAGGAATGCCGCACCGTCCTGCGCGCTGCAGATATTCCCGTTCGCGGTCTCACTGCGCACAAGCTCCTGTGCATAGCAGAGATACTCCATATATTCCGTTCCCGCATAAGCGAAAAGATCCGTTCGCCGGATCGCCTCATCCACAAGCAGCGGAAAAGAGAGCGTTCTCGCCCGTTCAGCCAGCGTATCCAGCACCGCCTGAAATGCGTTCAGACGTTCCGCCAGCTGTCTGCCCTTTTCCTCCGCATCCGGCAGATCGGGCTGATCCGCCGCAAAGGTCTCCGCGATTTTCTCCGGCAGATCAGCGGGATCGAACCGGATCAGTCCCC
>JAFZPL010000004.1 GCA_017550355.1 Oscillospiraceae bacterium
ACGCCGTCCCCGACCGCCTCGACATAGCCGGTCACGTCGTCCAATCCGCTGTGACAGAGCTCCATCGCCGCGATGAGTCCGTTCTCCCGGGCCCAGTTGAGCCCCCAGCCGAGAACATCGTCCGGATCGACCGTCCATTCCTGCTCCGTGTCCACGATCGCGAGATCTGCGGGCTCTCCCGCGGCGATCGTATGCACGGGCAGATGCAGAAGCCTGCGCGGATTGTCATGCATCAGCCGCACGATATCCTGCATGGTAAGCTTGCCCGTATGATAGAACGCGGTGAGCGTTGCGGCGAGGGATGTTTCCAGCCCGACCACACCGTTCGGGGCCGTGAGGAAATTCGCCTTTTCATTTGCCGCATGGGGCGCATGATCGGTGATGATGCAGTCGATCGTGCCGTCCAGAATGCCCTCAGTGATCGCCTGTACATCGTCGTCGGTGCGAAGCGGCGGGTTCATGCGGTAATCGGCATCGCGGGAGAGCAGTTTTTCCTCCGTGAGCAGGAAATAATGCGGCGCGGTCTCACAGCTCACGTTCGCGCCCATCGCCTTATAGCGGCGTACCGCATCGACGGAGCCGCGTGTGCTGACGTGGCAGATATGCAGCTGAGCGCCGGTTTTTCCGGCACATTCCAGATCGCGTTCGGTGATCGAATCCTCGGAGCGCCTGTCCATGCCCTTCACACCCAGCTGTTCGGAGATCCTGCCCTTGTTGATGATGCCGCCGTCGATGATCGCGAGATCCTCACAGTGCGAAACGACCGGCAGACCGGCTTCCTTTGCCTTTGCGAGTGCGGCTTCCATCAGTTCGGCAGTGGGGATCGGCTTGCCGTCGTCGGACAGCGCGATCGCGCCGGCAGCTTTCAGCGCTGCATAGTCGCAGAGCGTTTCGCCCTTGAGTCCCATTGTCAGACAGCCCGCCTGATGCATTTCCAGCCCCGTTGCTCTGCCGCGCTTCAGTGTATCGGCAAGCTGTGCGGGGGAGTCCATCGGCGGCACGGTATTCGGCATACAGAGCACACCGGTCACACCGCCCGCAAACGCTGCCGCCGCACCTGTTTCGACGGTTTCCTTGTGCGTCTGACCGGGATCGCGGAAATGCACATGCATATCAAAGAGCCCCGGCAATGCGGTATATTTTTCGCCGTAAATGATTTCATCCGCCGGATATGCGAGATGTTCGCCGACTTCCGCGATCACGCCGTCTTTGATATAGATATCTGCGCGGCGATCCTGCGTGCTGTCAACGATGCGGATATTCTGAATCAAGATCGTATGCAATCCGATTCCTCCTTTTCAATTATCTGTGTCAAAAAATCCCGTCCTTCATTCCCCGGACTGTAAACAGCTCATTTTGCAAGATAATCCCGCATCACCGGTTCTGCGTCCGCAAATTTCACCGGCAGGCCGTGTCCGCATGCAAGCCATTTCGGGCGAATATGCAGGATCCGGCGCAGCGACGCTTTGAGCAGTGCGCGGGAATGCACATTCGGCGGAATCTGCGGTTTGCCCCAGATCGCCGTGAACGTGTCGCCGCAGTAGAGCACGCTGCCCTCCAGGATGCCGACAGAACCGAGCGTATGCCCGGGAAGCGCGACCACATCCGCATCAAAGCCGAGCGAGCGCAGGATATCCGAACGGTCGTCCAGCAGGATATCCGGCTGATAGCGAGGGCTTCTGACGAATGCACCGCCGACACACTGGATCGCAGTGCGCAGGATATAGCGCGGGGATGTGGCAAGCTGCGGCTGAAGCAGGAAATGCTGCCGCAGCGCGTAATCCCGCCGCCCGAGCAGGAGCTTTGCGCCGTCCCTTTTGAGTCTGGCGGCGTTCCAGTCGTGGTCTGCGTGGGCGTGGGTGAGCAGGACATAGCGAATATCGTAATTCTTGAGCCATTGCTTCATTGCGGGATAGGTCTGCGGCAGACCGGTGTCGATCAGCAGATCGCCGTCCTTCCCGCGCAGGATATAGCATGTGATATCGTTTGCGGCAAAAAACGGCCGTCTGCCGCTGTGAATGATCTTTTGCATGATAGGTTCTCCTATGTATGGTGCGGTCAATGCGGTCAGATGCGGGGCATCCTGAACCGCGGGTGCTTTCCGCCGTGAACAAGCCGCCGTGCGATGCCGATCAGGTATACAAACAGGCAGATGCGGTCGATGCCCTTTGCGGCGAGCACTCTCACGCCCTCTCCGAGCGGGATATCATAGCCGGGATGCGGCGTGCCGATGAGGTCGTCCTGTCCGACGCCGGCATGGATATACGCCTTGCCGGACTTGCTGCGCCAGCTCCATTCTTTTTTCATGATTCCGGTTCCTCTTCGTCGGTTTCCTCCTTGTGATGCTCCCAGAGCTCCTTGGGCAGGGGCTTGCCGAATGCGTCGGCGGGGGGCTTTGCAATGAGGAAATGGATCTTTTTGCCCATCTCCGTGAACATGTTCTCATGCTCCGTGCGGATATTGTCGGCGGGCTCGTCCGCATGCAGATCATCCGTCTGCGTGAGGATCTCCCAGCCCGATTCCCGGAAATATTCGACCGATTCGCGGAAGAGATCTTCATCGTCGGTCTTGAAGTGCAGCTCGCCGCGGAGAATTGCCGCATACTGGCAAAGCTGGCGCGGATGCGTGAGACGGCGCTTCTTGTGGCTCATTTTCGGCCACGGATTGCAGAAATTGATGTAGATGCGGTCGGGGGCATCCTCTGTGGAGAGCACTTCTGAAATGCGCTCAATATTGAGAATGGAGAGCAGGACATTGTCCGGTTCTCTGCCCGCCTCTGCAAACAGGCGTTCCGTCTTGCGCTTTGCCATCGCGAGCATCTCGGACTTGATGTCCAGCGCAAGGTAATTATTCTGCGGATTCCGGAACGAAGCCTGCGAGATCCAGCCGCCCTTGCCGCAGCCGAGCTCGACATAGAAGGGTTGATCGGGATTTTTGAAACGGGAGCGCCACTTGCCGCGGAGGGCAAAGGCGTCATCCATACAGAACGCGCAGGCGGCGATCTCCGGACGCGCCCACGGCTTGAAACGAATTCTCATGTTGACTCCTCACAAAACGTATTATCTTTTATTATAGCATAAAACCCAAGAAAAAGCAAGACAGGGAAAAGAAGTTTTCCGGTTTTGGAGGTATCATGAACGCGAGGAGGGCGCTTGGGCGAAACAGAAGGCGCGGAACGCGAAAACGGAGGCGGGCACTGCCCGCTTATAGCATAAAACCTAAGAAAAAGTAAGACAGGGAAAAGAAGTTTTCCGGTTTTGGAAGTATCATGAACGCGAGGAGAGACAGAAAAATGCACTGCGCGGGACCTTCCGCACAGTGCGAAATGATGTGATGCCGGTGAACGGTTTAGTCTGTTGTCAGATAAAACTCGTTCGGATCGGGGTAGACGCGGTACACAGGGCCGTTCTTACCCTTGGTGCCGTCACCGACCCAGATTTCGAGCTTGTCTTTATGTCTGGTGTTCTGGCAGATCAGCCAGCGGCAGATCTCCGGCTTTTCGCCGTCTCCGCGCTCTCCGTAAGGAAGACGCAGCGGGAAAGTATACCCGCCTTCCGTATAGGGAATCAGATCCTGCGAGGTGGAAAGACGTTCGATGAAATAGCTGTGAACCTGTGTTTTTCCCGGATGATAGTCCGCGTCGCTCCAGGTATTTGCAATCATGGACGGATTTTCGCCCCATACGCCGGTCTCATTGTCTCCCATGACTGCATGGCAACGTCCGTCCACACGGAACAGCACATTCAGCCAATAGCATCCCTTATAGTTCGGATTTTTCTCATCCTGCTTCCATTTATTGTTCGCTGCTGCATAGCTGCTCGCGATCGTCTTCGACTTATAGCTTTCGCAATAGCCGTCCGCAGTGGCACGGAAGCACCACTTGCTGCCGTCCTTTGTAAACAGGCTGTTGTACTCCTCCTCATAATAGACGATGTTGTCCTCAAGGATGTTCATGCAGTCTGTGTACAGCGTTTTCGCATTTGCGATGACAGCCTTCTTCTGTGCCTTGACGATCATTCTGTACAGTGCCGGAACCAGAATGGCGAGCAGCACACCGATGATTGCTACGACAACCATTACTTCCAGTAAAGTGAAACCATGCTTCCGTTTCATAGTAATGCCTCCTCTCAAAGTGAATCAAGAACTTTTGTTGTCTCTATTATAACTCAAAATCCGCGAAAAGTCAATAGTATTTTGACAATTTCACAGAAATTTTACATTGAATTTGGAGAATCTTGCGGACAGTATTCTCTGAAATGAAATATACGTACTGTATATATATTGAGCGTGATGTTTTCGTGAATCTGCCGGATATTTGCAAAAGCTGACCGGCGCTGTTTTGGAAGGCTTATGCAGAATGTGCAAAAACAGCTGTTGAGATTTTACATGAGATTGTTCGGAAAATGACGGTTCTGTGAAAAAATACGACCGCTGGAAAGACAGATACCCATACAGAAGCCTTGCCCCTGAGCGTTACAAAGCACGCAGGGGCATTGATTCGGTTGCTGAGCAAAACAGAATTTGTCATTCGTCTCTGTACTGATACCCATCCGGGATACGGATATATGCACGAATATGGCCGTCGATGGGCCGCTCGATGATTCCGGAAATATTGTTCACATTTCCTTCTGCGACAAGGATTGTATGTTCCCGTTTCTCAAGAACAATCCCCATATGGTCGTGCGCTTTGTTCTCGAATACCCTGTCATAGAGGACGATGTCTCCTGCTTCCGGCGCATAGCCTTCTGTGCCTTTATGGTACGCAATCCGCTGATCGCCTGCGGCAAATTCCTCCCAGCCAAAGCATGCTGCCAGATGGCAAATTTTACATTCCGCAGGTCTGTACGGAATCCCGAATCCAGCTTCCGTACAGCAATAATAGACAAACGCTGCACACCATAACCCGTCAGCTTCCTGGATGCTCCATGTCGGAAACAGCCGCACAATCGGTGCGAGATTTGATGCCAGTCCATCAACATCTCCGTGAAACGGAATCTGCGCCATATCCTTTGCAACTCCGGCAAGTTTTTCTCTTGTTGCTTTTTCCATATATGCCTCACTAAACATCCATTTCTGTTCGTAACAATCATCGCACAGCATTGCTGCATGGTCAAAAGAAACGCCATCGTATTTCCGAATGAATATCAGAAATACGATGGCGTAAAACTTCTGTATCTGCGCCGCACGAAAAGCAGCCGTGTGTGCAGGATACAATTTGCGGATCAGCCGAGCGTAATGCTGATCGCGGTGTTGTCCGTGAGCATGTCAGCCGGCAGGAAATTGCCCTCCACGGTCTTGCCGTTCACGGTCATGGACTTTACGCCGCTCTGAACGTGATCCGGATTCTGAATGTCGATATCGAGATGCTTGCCGCGGAACGCCTTGTGAATCTTGAAGCCGTCCCACTTTGCCGGAATGGACGGATCAATGCGTAGGCCGTTCAGCTCCGTGCGCATGCCGCAGATGCCCTCCACACAGCCGACCATGACAGTCGATGCAGTGCCGGTGAGCCAGTGAACGTGGGAGCGTCCCGCAAACGGAGAACGCTTGCTTTCGGTGAACTGACCGTGGACATAGGGCTCCATCACACGGATCTCCGCCTTGTCGTTCATCGCGGCAGGGGAGGATTCCATGAAGTATTCAAAGGCTCTGTCGCCGTGGCCGAGCAGCGATTCTGCGAGGATCAGCCAGCCCTGCGACTGCGAGAAGATACCGCCGTTTTCCTTGGTATCCGGGTTGAAGATGTGCATGAGTGCACCGCTGAAATAGTGGTCGACATAGGGCGGTTCCAGCAGCTTTGCGCCGTAGGGCGTGTTGAGGATGCTGTGGACGGACTCCATAGCCTTGTCTGCCTGTTCGGGGCTTGCAAAGCGGGAAATGACCGACCAGCTCTGCGGATTCAGCCACATATTTGCTTCCGGATCCTTCTTTGCGCCGACGATCGTGCCGTCCTCACGGATGCCGCGGATGAAGCGGTCTTCGTCCCAGCAGGCATTCAGTGCATCGGTCAGCTCTGCCTTTGTCTTTTCCAGATATGCGAGATATTCGGTGTCATTCTTTGCCTTTGCCATTTCGGACATTTCGCGGATCGCATAGTAAAGCTGGAATGCGACGAACGTGGATTCGCCCTTTGCGCCCAGACGCAGACAGTCATTCCAGTCCGCGTGCAGACCGGCAGGCATGTGGTGTGCGCCGAGACGCTCCATCGAGAAGCGGATCGCACGCTTGAGATGATCGTAAACAGTGTCCTCGCCGCCGTTTGCATAGACGATCTTCTCGTCCAGGAACGCCTGATTGCCCGATTCGCCGATATACTTGACGATCGTCGGGAACAGCCAGAGCGCATCGTCTGCGCGGTAGGACGGATGGCCGGTCTCCTTCACGTATTCCGGATCGTCCGGTGTGTTCTCATGGCCGGCATTGTGCGTGAACTTAACCAGCGGGAGTCCGCCGCCGTTGTCGACCTGTGCGGAGAGCATGAAGCGGATCTTGTCCAGTGCCATTTCCGGATTCAGATGGATAATGCCCTGGATATCCTGCACGGTGTCGCGGTAGCCGTAGCCGTTGCGCTCGCCGCAGTAGATGAGCGATGCCGCACGGCTCCAGATGGACGTGATGAAGCACTGATATGCGTTCCACACGTTGATCATGTTGTTGAATTCCTCAGAGGGCGTCTCCACGGAGAAGTGTGAGAGCTGCTCGTGCCAGTAAGCACGGAGCTTCTCGATCTCCTTGTCCGCTGCTGCAGGATCTGCATACTTCTTGAGGATCTCGCCGGATTCCGCAGAGTTGCGCTGGCCGAACACATAGGTCAGCACCTTGGTCTCGCCCGGCTGAAGCACGATATCCGACTGGAGTGCGCCGCAGGAGTTGGAGTTGTAGTTCATGGTGCCGTCGCACTTGCCGCGCTCGACTGCGATCGGGTTGGAGTAGGTGCGGTACGGGCCGATGAAGCTGGTCAGGTCGCCGTTCGCGGTTGCGACGGGTGCGCCTGCCATGCCGAAGAAGCGCTCCATGTGGTTGGAACCGGTCTCATCTCTGCCGGAGTTCTCGTTGATATGCTGGATGATGCGGTTGCCGCCGTCGAAGCTGGTGCGGGAGATGAACAGCGTGTACTGGAGATTCACCTGATCCTGCTGATAGTTGCTTTCGTTTGTGAACTCGATGAAGCCGGTCACGGACAGCTTGCGCGGCTTGTCGCCGGTATTGGTGAGCTTGCAGTGCCAGACCTCATAGGTATCCGGGACATAGTAGGTCGTCTCCGCCTTGATGCCGGAATATTCCGAGGTGATGACCGTGTATGCCGTGCCGTGGCGGCAGACGCACTTGTACTGGTCAAGCGGCTTGCCGACCGGCTGCCAGGATGCAGACCAGTAATCGCCGGACTCCTGATCGGTCAGATAGATGTATCTGCCGGGAAGCGCCATCATGGAATTGAAGCGGAATCTGCCGATTCTGCCGTTTGCGCCGGACTTCACAAAGCTGTAACCGGCAGCATTGTTCGTAATGATCGCACCGTACTCCGGATCGCCGAGGTAGTTGGACCATGCAGCGGGGGTATCGGGGCGGGTGATAACATATTCTTTATTCTCTAAATCAAAATAACCGTATCGCATTCTTTTCCCTCCAAGAAAGCATAGAATATTTATATTGTATCATAAATCCGCAAAAAAAGCAAGGGGGCAGGCAGAAAAATCGAAAAAGAACGGAAAGCGCCCCGTTTTCTGTCATAAGATATGACTATATGTCGGTTTCTGCTGTCAGAAGAGCTCACCGCTGCCATGTTTCATCGCCAGCGCACGGACACGCTTCGGCATGATCGGATGTGTCGAGAGCAGGTTTTCGATGAAGAAGAAGAATCCGCGGGTTTCGCGTGTCTGCTGGAGATAATCCACCTTGTCGACCATCTTGTAGAGATGACGGTCAACCATCAGCATGAGCATTGCCTCAATGCCGTCGTACTGCGTCAGGTGCTGTGCGAGGCGGTCGCAGCTGTATTCACGGGTACGGGATGCTGCCTGTCCGAAGAGCGGGAGCATCTGTGAAAACAGGATCCAGAAATTATAGCTGAGGGTTGCGTGGCGGTAATAGATATGCGAAAGCTCGTGCGCCGCAATGAATCCGAGCGCCTCCATGTCGTGATGCTCGCGGTATGCCACTTCAAAAATTTCGGTATTGAACACGATGTACTGTCTGCCGAAGAGAAACGCGGCAAACGCATTGAGCACACCGTTTCTCTGCTTGATATAGGCTTCCGGCACCTTTTCCATGCCAAGCCGCCGGGCATAGGATTCGATCATCGCGTAGACCTCCGGAAAATTCCGCTGTGTGATCTTCACGGCGTCGACACGCTCTGTTGCATAAAAATAGTATAGCGAGGGGATCAGGACGATCAGCGAGGCGATGCCGGAAAGAAACAGCCGCAGTTCGTAGGGGAGCTCCTCGGCAAGGCGCTCGTAATAGCTCTGATCGGTGCTGAACGACAGCGCGGCGACGAACTGTTCGTCGAACAGCTGTTTATATTCCGCAAACCGGATGATGACGATGGCGGTAACGCCGACGATCAGCAGGATATTGAGGATCACGAGCAGCCGATACCAGAATTTTTCGGATTTATGGCGGCAGGATTCGGCTTCCTCTTTCGATATGGGCGGCAAACGGTAGAGCGGGACATGCTGTGCGGGAGGGGGCATCATAACAGTATGGTCGGGCATACAGCGGCACCTCTTTCTTTCAAAATATGGTTTTACTATATCATAATTGTCGCTTTTTGTCAAGGCGGGCAGGCAGGCGGGCATCCTTTCTTTTTTTTGCTTGCTTTTTTTTCCGTTTTGTGGTATGATATAGATATGTATACCCATAAACTAAAAAAGGAGGCTTTTCTGTATGGCAGACCATCAGCGTTTTACCGTAACCCTGCAGCAGATCATTGATG
>JAFZPL010000130.1 GCA_017550355.1 Oscillospiraceae bacterium
CAGCGTGCCGCCCTTTTTCCAGCGGAGATCCTCAAAGCCCTCAAAGGGGTGCAGCAGGACATGCTTTACCCATTGCGGCTGTGTCAGATCCATCATAGTGCTGCACCTCCCTTATTTTTTCTTTTCGGATGCGATCCGAACTGTTTTTTTGCGCAGCGGACGCAGGAATCTCCGGTATGCCCAGATTCCGGCGATCAGCACCGCAGCGATGATCACAATTTCCGTCAGATGCGCTTTCAGCCATTCGGAACGGTAGCGCTCAAAGGCGCGGTTATAGCGTTTCGTGGAATCGGCTTTTTTTGCGTATTCCATCGACTTCTCGTATTCGCCGAGATTATAATATGCGCTGGAAATGCCGATATAGGCTCTGCGGTAATTGCCGTCGCGCTTCAGCACCTCCAGCCACGGATCGAGTGCCTCGGCATAATAGCCGCCGTTATAGAGATCGGTCGCATGATGCACGATCTGCCCGAACACGGTCTGCCCGAAAACTGTGACCGTTCCCGCGCCGGAATCAAGCACATAGATATTCTCGCAGTTTTTGCCTTTGGTCTCCAGCGCCGCGACCGTGCCGGAATTGAAACCGCCGACCTGATCGCCGATCGTACCCATGATGAAGAGCAGGCTTGCTTCTTTGTCGTACTGGAACACTCTTCCCGTGGATGCATCGAGGCAGTTGATCGAGCCGTCGTCGCCGATGTCGATATCAACGACTTTGGTCTTGTAGCTTCTGCCGGAATACCAGGTCGAGAACAGATCGCCCCAGACGAAGTTCGACATATAGCTGAACAGATTGTAGCCCTCCGGATTGACCTTCTTCACGATATCGGTATCGGTCGAGCCGGCGGATGTGGAGGTAAAAATGAAGCCCTTCTCCGTGTCGATATCAAAATTATCGAAGGCAGTCGGTGTACTGCGCATGCGGAAGCGCTTTTCCTCCTCCGAAGCGATCGCGTTCCAGAAGTGGTTCGCAATGACTTCGGCCGTCGCGGCAACGGCATTCGCGCCGTAATAGCCGATGAATCCGCCCTCTGCGTCGAACATGGCAGCGCCTTTCGTCGTATTGTTCAGGACGATGTAGACATTGCCGGCGTTGTCGCAGAGGATCTTCTGCGGAAGAAATGTAGTCTGCTGATCGTAGACGGCGGAATCCGGTTTGGTGATCTCCATTTTCACATGGCAGTCCGCATCGCAGATCAGTGCGCGTGCATTATCGCTGTCGGCGATATACATAAGCCCCGTGTCCGGCGAAATATACATGCCCTTTGGATTCTTCAGCGTCGTTTCGCTGCCGTCCGGCATGATGAAGGTGTCGTAAACGCCGAGAAGCGTTTCAAATTCGCTGTCGATCTTCAGGATGCGGTCATTGCCTGAATCGACCAGATAGAAGAAATCGTCCTTGTCCTTGAACAGATCGCTCGGGGCATTCAGCGCCGTTGTGCCGAGATCGAGCCCGGACACCGAACGCTGCGCGAGATAGCCCGCCTGTGAGGGGACGGCTTCATCCTGATCGTTATAATTATAAACATCGTACGGCTCATCCGCCGAAACCGGCACCGAAAATGCAGACGCACACAGCAGCGCAGCGGCGGCACAGAGCAGACGTTTCATTCTCAAAAAATCCACCACCCTTTTTGAAATGAGGAATGTGGAATGTGGAAAGAGGAATGGGGAAATGAGAAATATCTCTTTCCTCTTTTCTCTTTTCTCATTTCTCTTTTAATCCTTGATGCCGGAATGTGCCATTGTCTCCATGACCTGACTCTGCGCCAGCATGAAGAACAGCACCGGAGGCACAAACAGAATCACCGCTGCCGCCATCGTCACGCCCTGCCGCGAGATGCCCGCAGATGCCGCCTGCTGAATCACCGTCGGCAGCGTCTTGAGGGATTCGTCGTAGACAACGGAACCGCCCGTGATATTCCATGCGCCCTGAAAGGCAAAGATCGCCATTGTCATGAGCGCAGGCTTCTGATTCGGGATCACAATGCGCCAGCAGATCGTGAACAGGTTCGCGCCGTCCACCTTTGCCGCTTCGATCATCGCGTCCGGCACGGAGGTCATCGACTGCCGCATAAGGAACAGTCCCATCGCGGATGCCACCGAGGGCAGGATCAGCGCGGACATGCGGTTGATCATATTCAGCTCTGCCATCACCATATACTGCATCAGATAAATGACGTTGCTGTTGTAGAGCAGCGCCAGCACGATCACAGCGTTGATGAATTTATTGCCGGGAAATTTCACCTTTGCAAGGCAGAATGCCGCCATGGAAGCGAAAATGCACTGGAGCACGGTCACAGCGGCGGTCACGAAGATGCTGTTGAACACATAGCGCGAGAACGGCACCCACATCTGTCCCAGAACACGGTACGTATCCTTGAAATTGTCGAAGGTCGGATTCAAAGTGTACCACTTCGGCGGGAAGATGAACATTTCGTTCACAGGCTTGACCGAATTGACGATCATCAGCCATATCGGCAGCACCATGAACACGCCGAGCACCAGCAGAAAGACGAAAATGGCAACCGTACCGCCGATCTTCCGTCCGGCGCGGCGGTTTGTCGCCTTCATTTTTTTGGTATCCTTCATCCTCTGCCTCCTTAGTCCATGTATTTGCCGAGCAGATTGCTGATCAGCTTATTTACCAGGTACATGGCGATAAACAGGATCATGCAGATCGCGGAGGCGTAGCCCATTTCGTAGCGGATCCAGCCGTAATCGAAGGCATGCGTCATGATGGTGTGCGCGGCATAATCCGTGGACGGGAAGCCGACAAGATTCCGCGCAACGATATCCGCCGTGAACGAGGAGACGATCTGCATGACCGCCGCAAACATCAGCGACGGCCCCATACCGGGGATCGTGATATAGATCAGCTCCTGCCAGCGGTTCCTGATGCCCTCGATCGCGCCCGCTTCATACTGGCTGCGGTCGATGTTCTGGAAGCCCGCACGCATCGCAAGAAAGCCCGCGCCCATCGAAACCCAGAGCTGCACGATGATGACAACCGTCAGGATATACCGCGAATCGGTCAGCCACTGCACCGCGTTCGTCGTGATGCCGAGGTTCATCAGCGTGGAGTTGGCGATGCCGTAGCTGTCGCCGGAGAAAATGAGCTGCCACACCGCATAGACGCCCGAAGCCATCGACGGTGCATAAAAGATCAGCGTGAAAATGACCTTGAGCGCCGTGTTCAGCTCATTGATGAGCCACGCGAGCAGGAAGCTCAGGAAATAGCTCAGCGGGCCCGTGAACACCGCGAACACCAGCGTCACGCGGATGGATTTGATGAAGATGCTGTCATTCAGCAGCAGATTGTAGAAATTGCTCAGTCCCACCCATGTCGGAGGATACTGCACCATATCGAAATCGGTCAGACCGATCGGCAGTGACATGACGACCGGGATGACCGTGAATATCACAAACACCAGCATAAACGGCAGCAGCATGAGGTACGCCTCTTTGTTCTGCTTCACCTGGATCCAGAGCTGCCGTCTGCGCTCCTGTTTGGTTCTGACACCGATCTGTTCTTTCTCCAAAACGGCATCCCCCTTTTAATTTGTAATGCATAATTCATAATGCATAATGGAATCATAATTCATAACGCATAATGGAAGAATCACACCGAATTATGAATTATAAATGATGCATTATGCATTTTTATTTCAGTCCGAGGTTTTCGCGCTTGCGCAGGATCTCGTCATTCATATCGCTGTTGTAATACATGAGCGTATCACGCGGATTTTCGTTGGCATTGACCGTCTCGCGGAATGCATTCATGATGTTTCTGGTCACAGCATAGGAGGACGGCAGCACCGGGATCTCCCGCAGCGCCTCCTGCTGTGCCTCCAGCTTTGCAAGCTCCGCACGTGACCAGTTCAGCTGACCGAGCGTGCCGATGTTCGCTGCTTCATAGCGTCCCATCTGTCCGAGCAGGCCTTCAAGATCTGCGCCGTATTCCGCCTGTACCTTTTCCGAGCAGAACCACTTGACAAATTCCCACGCCTTTTCCTTGTTCTTCACCTTATTGAAAATGATCGCGCCCGAACCGCCGGAATTGGAGGCATGATTCAGTACGCCGCTTTCATTCTCCGTACCGGGCATGACCGTAAAGTCCCAGAGTCCCCTGATTTCCGGCGCTGCGACCGAAAGCTGATTGCCGAAGCTGTAATTCGCGATCACGATTGGATACTGCCCTGTGCGGAAATAGCTGTATGCATCATAGGTCTGCATGAATTTGTAGTCGGTGTAGAAATCCGTCCACTTCTCAAAGCACTGGATCGCAGGGACGGTGTCAAAGAGCGTTTTTGTCTGGTCTGCGTTGTAATAATTCAGTCCCTGCTGCAAAATCAGTGATGCAAAGGTATGCCCTGCCTCCGTTGCCGCCGCAACATTCGTCGAGGGCAGGATCAGTCCGACACCCAGATGATTGCGCTGGAGACCGGGGAGCATGGCGATGAGATCATCCCATGTGCGCGGGAGCTTCTTGTAGCCGAGCTCCGTCAGGATATCCGTCCGGTAAAACATCATCGTCCAGTTCTGCGTCAGCGGCATACCGTACACGCCGCCGTCGTAGGTATACTGCACACATGCCTCCTGCTGGTAGGCTTTCACGGTCTCATCGAAGCCGTCCATTTCCTTCATGTTCACCAGCAGTCCGCGGCATGCAAGGTTCACCGGAAATTCACCGCCCAGGAACAGTGCCACATCCGGCCCCTTGCCCGCGAGCGTCGCTTCGACCACACCGCCGACCACCAGATTGACCGAAACCGGAATATCCGGATGCTCCTGTGCAAATTCGTTTTCCACCAGTTCCTTGACCACGAGCGCCTGATCGCGTCCCAGATTCACCCAGACGCTGATGACGTCGTCCGCATCCGCGTCGATATCCGAAAGCGTCGTGTAATCCTCCGTGAACGAACCGATGAACGCCTTGAACCGGAACGCCAGCTGTTCAAAGAAACCGGCCTCCAGCGAGGTGAAGTCCCTGTCGGCGGATGCCAGCTCGATATAGTCGATCTCAAGCGGCTGGTCGCGGTAATCGCAGATGAATGTGGAGATCGTGGAGATATTGTCCTTGATCTGCGTAACATAGTTCGGGATGCGGCTCGGCTTATCGATGCATTTATCGAGAATGACATACATTCTCTGCAGTGCCGCCGCTTCCGAGCCGAGTGTGCCGGAAAGCGATTCGATCCCCTGCTGTGCATCCTTCAGCTCTTTGGAAAGACGGATGAAATCAGGGATCAGCGTGGGGATGCTTTCCTCCACGTAATAGTCGTTGTATTTGTCCGGATTCGGGCCGGTGATCATGAGGATCTGCTTGTAGCAGTCGTTCAGCTCCGTGACGACGCGCTCCAGATGCCGCATGGAATCGCCGATCTCGCCGGGCATCGCTTCCAGCGTCAGCGTGTGGGCTTCGCCGGCAGTGAGATAAATATAGGCATATTCCTCACCGTTTTTCACGGGCGTGAGGTTCCAGTCGTTGTCGTAGTAGAATTTCACCTGTGAAAATGCATCATTCGGCACGGCGCCATCGATCAGCACGCGGCGGTTGGAGTAAAAGCCGCGCATAACATCCTGCCGCCCCTTGATGCCGATCTTATACCAGCCGTCACCGGAAAACGCATCCGCAGGGATCTCCCACGTCACGGTCTGTCCCGCGGCATCCCAGTTTGCGCCGCCGACCGTGTTGTAGACCATCTTCACGGGATCGGACGGCGACACATTGCAGTAATTGTTGTCGTAGCCCGGATAGAGCGTCGCGGAGGACTTGTATTTCGCCGCCTCTCCCTCCAGCCGGTACAGCGCAGAGGGCGTTGCGGATAGCGCATCCGCGGAGGGTGCTTCATAGGGCGATGTGCCTTCCGGCTGACAAAACCGGATCTCTGCAATACCGAGATCCGCCTTGATGCCCGTGAAGGTGAGCGTGTGTCTGCCTTGTTCCAGCGCAAAAATCAGCGGATCGTTGAAAAGCCCGTCCGCGTCGTAGAGATATTTCGTCTGCCACGCCTCATATTCGATCTGCGCCGGACGGATCTGGTTGCCGCGGGAATCCGTTCTGATCTCGGTCTTGTTGACGAAGATCTTGTTGAGACAGATGCGGGATGCCGATTCATAGGGCAGCGCACCGTCGATCTCCAGCGAAAGCTCCGCCTGATTGGAGGGCGACTGCATCGCATAATAGCTGACCTGCACGGAATAGATGCCTGTCTCCGGGATCTCGACATCGTAGCTGACCGATCCCTCCGCGCTGTTCCAGAGGAGAACGTTGTCCTTTCCGCCGACAGATCCGACCGAAAAAGCACCGTTTTCCGCGGACTGATAGTCTTTTCCGGCAATCACGGTTTCCTGTGCGGGACGGGGATCGGAGATATGTTCATCGTAATAATCGCTGTAGCTGATCTCACGTTCAAAGGAGAGCGTGTAAAGGGAGTCGTCTGTATCTGCGGACGGTTCAGCGGCATAGGCTGCGGGCGCGGCACTGCACAGCAGCAGCGACGCACTGACGCATCCCGCGAGCCGCCGGAATATGTTCAGATTCCGCATGGGATCTCCGCCTTTCCTGATAAATGATGCACAAATATTTGATCGAATCTGCGCGTTCATTCACAATACTTTACAATACTTTATTATACCAAATCTTTCGGAATCTGTCAAGATGCAATAAAGGCATTTTCATATGCGAAAACATCTTTGTGAACATGAACAAGATTGCGCACATTTTCCCGCGTATCCCGTGATATACTTGTAAAATAAACCGGGCGCGGATCCGGTTAAGGCGGACGCTGTTTCATCAAAACACCACAAAAAATGCACAAGATATTCCTTGCATTTTGCGTGCGGATATGGTATACTGTATATAATTGTATGGAATCCGCTCACGGAGGATCAGCATGGATCTGTTTACTGAAAACTATCAGGCATTTCTTGCGGCGTTCGGACAGGGCAGAACAATGGTTCTGTCGACAGCCGCAGACGGTCTGGTCTCGTCCAGAATGATGAGTGTTGTCCGGATCGGCGGGACATTCTTCTTCCAGACCGACACCGCGCTCCGGAAATACCGGCAGCTTGCCGCCAATCCGAACGCGGCGCTGTGCATCGACAATATCCAGATTGAAGGCGTCTGCAAAGAGCTGGGACATCCGCTGAAACATCCGGATTTCTGCGCTGTTTTCAAGGCATGTTTCAAAGGCTCCTTTGATGCATATACCGCACTGGAACAGGAACGGCTGTTTTCGCTGGATCCGCGGCGGATCGAGCGCTGGATCTACAAAGACGGCGTCCCGCATATCGAGACCTTTGACCTTGAAGCAAAGCAATACAGCTTTCGCAAATACTTTGACTGACCGCATCAAAAGGAGGCGTTTCGCATGGCTGATTTTCATATCACAGACTGTATCCGCAAGACCAAGGAGGGCATCCCGCTGACGACGGAGGAGATCCGTTCGCTTGTGCGCGGTGTGACCGACAATTCGATCCACAAATATCAGCTTTCCGCATGGCTCATGGCAGTTTGTCTGCGCGGCATGACCGACCGGGAGACGATCGACCTCACACTTGCCATGCGCGATTCCGGCGACGTGCTCTCCTGGGATCTCGACGCGCCTGTCACGGATAAGCACAGCACCGGCGGCATCGGCGACAAGACCACGCTCATCCTCGCGCCGATCGCTGCGGCGTGCGGCGTCTATATGCCGAAAATGTCGGGCAGAGGCCTCGGTTTCACCGGCGGCACCATCGACAAGCTCGAAAGCATCCCCGGTTTCTGCACAGAGCTGACCGAGCAGAAATTCCGCGAGACGGTCTCCAAGGTCGGCTTTGCGGTCTGCCGCCAGACAGCGAATCTTGCGCCTGCCGACAAAAAGCTTTACGCCCTGCGCGATGTCACCGAGACCGTGGACAGCATCCCGCTGATCTGCGCCAGCATCATGAGCAAAAAACTCGCGACCGGCACCGACCATATCCTGCTGGATGTGAAAGTCGGCTCGGGCGCATTCATGAAGAACGACGCCAACGCAAAGGAGCTTGCACGGCTCATGCGCATCGCTGCCGAACACGATCACCGTTCCTGCACCGCCGTTCTCACCGATATGGACCGCCCGCTCGGATTCTGCGTCGGCAATGCGCTGGAGGTGCAGGAGGCGATCTCCGTACTCGCCGGCGATCTGGATTCGGTGCTCGGACAATTCTGCATCACGCTTGCCGCAGAACTGCTCACAATGGCAGGCGTCTGCGATGCCGCATCTGCCGCCGCGCGTGCAGAACAGGCCATCCGAAGCGGCGAAGCACTGGAGCGTCTGCGCAGAATGATCGAAGCACAGGGCGGCGATCCGCATGTGACCGAACACCCGGATCTGCTGAAGCTGTCGCCGTGCAGCCGTGTCCTGAAAGCACCCGCAGACGGCTATATCGCGGTGATGCAGAGCGAGGAGATCGGCCGCGCATCCGTTCTGCTCGGTGCGGGACGTATGGCAGCGGACGAGGAGATCGACTTTGGCGCGGGCATTCGTCTGCATGTCACACGCGGCGATGCCGTCCGTGCGGGAGAACCGCTGATGACAATGTATGCCGCGAAGGAATCTCAGCTTGACGAAGCAGAAGCTGTTCTGCGCAGCGCCGTCCGCATCACGCCGGATGCCCCCGCACCGCAGCCGCTGATCCACAGCATCGAAAAATAATACGAAAGGTAAATTGCTATGAAACGCTTATTATCAAGGCTTGCCGCCGTTTGTTCCTCCGCTCTGCTCCTGCTGACGGGCTGCACGGAGAATCCCGAACAGTCCGTTTCGCCCACAGTCAACACCAATACCAGCGACGGCAGCGAGATCACCACGGAATTCAAGATCACATCCTATGATGTCGGCAAGGGCGATGCGTTCCTGCTGCAGGCGCCGGACTATGCCGTAATGATCGACACCGGCTACCAGAACGACGGCAAGAGCCTGACCAAAAAGCTGATGAAAAACGGCGTTTCCACGATCAATGCGCTGATCATCACGCACTTTGACAAAGACCATGTCGGCGGTGCGGCAAAGATCATCGGCTCGCTGAAGGTGGAACAGATCTATGTGCCGGATTATGTATCCGAGCTCGACGAATACAAGGAATTCAAGGAGGCAGCTGACAAATCCTCCGCAAAGCTGAATGTCATGAAGGCCGCAGAGAATACCAGCTGGGAGGCAGGCGAGTTAAAATTCAGGCTCTACGCCCCGAACGACACTTTCTACGGCAAAAATGAGGAAAACGACTATTCCCTCGCGCTCTACATCCAGCACGGCGCAAACACGTTTCTGTTCCCCGGCGACGCGGAGAACACCAGAATGGAGGAGATCATCAAGCTGGGGCTCGGTGCGGTCACGTTTCTGAAATTCCCGTATCACGGCAACTATCTCAAGAAGACAGAGCTTTTCCTCGATGCCTATGCACCGAAATATACCATTGTAACAAGCTCCTCGAAGGAACCCGCCGATCCCTCCACTGTGGAAACGCTCCAAAAGCGCGGCGTGGAAGCCTACTACATGCAGAACGGCGATGTCACCGTCGTCAGCGACGGCAAAACGCTGACCTGCACGCAGAAATAAGACGAAACGAGTCCGGCAATGCACCGGACTCGTTTCAGCTTTTCAAAAAAGGTATCTTCGATGATTCAAAATGGGGCTCCGCCCCAAACCCCGCTTAAGGGACACTGTCCCTTAAGAATCCCATTGATTGAAAAATTCGTATCAACAAACAATTCGAGTGAATGAGCGTCCAAAGGGATCGTACCTCACGTTCCCAATTTTCATCCGCCGAAGGCACTTCTGACACTTTATCGACAGACGAAAACGAGTCCGGCAATGCACCGAACCCGTTTTCGTTTTCCCTCAAAATGTCGGGCATCACGCATTGGTGATGGGCGTATAACAGTGCGGTCGGCGGTCACGGAACAGCCCCCAGTCGAGCTTGTCACGGGCGGCGGCATCCAGATCAAAGGTGTGGGCGATCACGCACTCAGACACACGGTCTGCCTGCTGCACGATCTGTCCGGTGGTGTTTGCGATGAACGAGGAACCGTAAAATTTCAGCGCGGAACGCTGTCCGCCGTTCTCCGGACAGGGCATGACCTCCTCCAGACCGATGCGGTTCGCGGCGATCACGGGCGTGATATTGCAGGCGGCATGTCCCTGCATGCAGGTCTGCCAGTGCGGCTCGCTGTCGGTGTCGAGAATGGGCTCCGAGCCGATCGCAGTCGGGTAGAAGAGCATTTCAGCGCCGTTCAGCACGAGCGAACGCGCCGTCTCCGGGAACCACTGATCCCAGCAGATGCCGATGCCGACCGCTGCATATCTGGTCTGCCAGACCGTGAAGCCGGTGTTGCCGGGTGCAAAGTAAAATTTCTCCTGATAATAATGGTCATCGGGGATATGCGTTTTGCGGTAGACGCCGAGCAGCGAACCGTCCGCATCGATCACGGCGGCAGAGTTGAACAGGCGGCTGCCGTCGCGCTCATAGAAGCTGACCGGCAGCACCACGGAGAGCTCCCCCGCCAGCTTCATGCACATCCGGACGGCGGCGTTCTCCTCGGTTTTCTCCGCAAAATCGTAGTATTCATAGCGGCGCTCCTGGCAGAAATACTGCCGTTCAAAAAGCTCCGGCAGCAGAATGATCTGTGCGCCGTTCTTTGCGGCTTCGCGGATCATTGCCTCCGCCTTTGCAAGATTTTCCGCGCGGTCGGTGCTGCACTGCATCTGCACCGCCGCAACAGTCACGTTTCTGGACATGTTCTTGTTCCTCCTGTTACAGTCTCAGCTTCGGGGATCCGTCAAAGCCGAAATGCGCGTTCTTATAGTTGATCAGCTGCATGAAGATCTCCGTTTTTTGTTTTTGCTGTGCCATTTCGATATACGTATCGATGCTCTCCTCCGTGAACATCCCGGGTTCCTCCGTCACCGCCGCGATGAACCACTGCGCGTTTGCCGAAAGAATGAACCACTCCATATAGGCATGGAGATTTTCGCGGATATAGGCGGCAAGCTTTGCGTCATGCGTGCGGGCAAAATACTGCCCTGTCAGCGTGAGCTTCATCGACTTCTGCGCCTCCGGCGTATAGTCGCCCGTCCGGAACATCTCAAAGATGCAGGTGAGCACCTCTCCCCGTGAACTGCTGCTGCAATAGGCACGGCAGAAGGGCTCGTCCGGGCGCATCCGGATCATATAGGTCGAGTTGCAGTTGAGAAACGCGTTTTTGCTGATCTCCCGCACCGTTTCCGGCAGCGTGAGATGCGTCAGCGCGGCACATCCGTTCATCGCCCATCTGCCGATGCTCTGCACGGTTTCCGGCACGTTGAGCTGTTCGATCGACCGGCAGTATTGCAGCAGTCCGGTCGCGATGCGCGTAAGGCGCGGCGGGAACGTGAAGTCCCGCAGCCGCTTGCATCCGGAAAAGGCGAATGCGCCGATGCTTTCAACCGTATCCGGCAGCCGGATCTCCCGGAGACGCCGGCAGTCCCGGAATGCCTGCATCTGGATATGCGTCAGGCTGTCCGGCAGAATGACCTCGCCGAGGCTTGTGCATCCCGCGAACAGCGCTTCTCCGATGCCGTCCATGCCCTGCGGGATCCGGATGCTGTTCAGCGCGGCACAGTTCCGGAATGCCGCCTTGCCGAGCGCCGTAATGCCCTCCGGCAGCGCGATCTCCGGCAGACGCCGGCATTCAAAGAACGCTTCCTCCTCAATCACGGTCACACTATCCGGGATCCGAACGCTCCGCAGTTCCCCGCAGCGCTTGAATGTGCCGCGGCGGATGCGCGTGATGCCCGCCGGAACGGCAAAGCTGCGCAG
>JAFZPL010000131.1 GCA_017550355.1 Oscillospiraceae bacterium
CAGAGCGCGACGGTCAGAAGTACCGCTGCGTCGTGAAGGTCAACGGCACCACCCTGACCTCCAACGAAGCATCCCTCAAGGTGCAGGCAGCGATCACCGCACAGCCGCAGAGCGTGAGTGCAGCGATCGGCAGCACTGCAAAGTTCACCGTTACCGCTTCCGGTAAGAACCTCACCTATCAGTGGCAGTTCCTGTCCACGACGGGTTGGAAGAACTCCGGTATGACCGGTGCGCAGACCGCTACGATCTCTGTTCCGGTTACCGCAGATCGCAACGGCCAGCAGTATCGCTGCGTCGTCACGTCTGCAAACGGCACTTCCGCAACCTCCAACGCTGCAACTCTGACAGCGAAGTAAGCAGATCTTTCTGAGACTGTGCCGCATTGCAGGCACGGGATCTGATGAGATCGGCAAACAGCAACCCCCAAACCAAGCCGGCAGGGCGCAATGCTCTGCCGGCTTTTTTGTTGACCGGAGCACACAGGAATCAGCAGTGGCTGCGGTGCAAAATCGCGCTTCCGGTTTTGCAGATGTGCTTGAAAAATGCGCGGGATTATGATATAATAGATGTGTGATCAAACGAATGAGCCGGCAGAAAACAGATCTGCCGGCATTTGAGCTTTTACTGTGTCAGGGGGAGAAAACGATGAAAGTTTTGCTGCTGCTTGCAAAGGGATTTGAGATGATGGAAGCGAGCGTGTTTGTGGATGTGATGGGCTGGGCGGACAACGACTATGGCTATGATATCCGGGTTATCACCTGCGGCATGCAGCGCACTGTCACCAGTGCGTTCGGCATCCCTGTGAATGTGGATGTGCTGCTCAGTGAAGCGGATCCCGCAGATTATGATGCGCTGGCGGTGCCGGGCGGCTTTGAAGAATACGGATTTTACGAGGAAGCGTTTTCTCCGGCGGTCTCAGATCTGATCCGGCAGTTTCATGCCCGGCAGAAGCCTGTCGCTTCGGTCTGTGTCGGCGCACTGGCCCTTGCACACAGCGGGATCCTGACCGGAAAACAAGCCACCACCTACCATCTGCTGGACGGCAAACGACAGAAACAGCTTGCGGCATACGGCGTTGAGGTGGTCAATGCGCCCGTGGTCACATCCGGAAATCTCATCACCTCCTATTGCCCGCAGACAGCGCCGGAGGTTGCATTCCGTCTTCTGGAAATGCTGGTCGGAACGGAAAAGATGCATGTTGTGAAAGCCGCAATGGGATTTGCGGACTGAAACAGGCATACAGGATACGAAAATGCCAGCTCAGGGGAATCGTGCAGGGCTGGTTTCTGAATGCCGGAATAATTTTTTATTTTGCGTGTGATATTTTGCCCCTCTCAGTTGTTTTATTAGTGAAAGGCCTTCAAAGAGCGTTTCGGAGCAATCCGGAACGGACATCATTCCTACACAAGGAGCGAATCCATGGATAACGCACAAATGGCTGCGATCTATGACCGCATGAAAGACACGGTCTACCGCGCCGCGCTTGCATACTGCCGGAATGTGCAGGACGCAGAGGACATCACGCACGATGTGTTCCTGCTGCGGTTCCGGCACGAAGCACCGTTTCCTGATGACGAAGCGGAAAAGGCATGGATGCTGCGCGTCACCGTGAACCGATGCAAAAATCTGCTGAAATCATTTCGCCGGAGATTTTCCGTACCGCTGGAGGATGCGTCCGAAGTCTGCGTGACAGAGCCGGAGCATCAGATCTGGGATGCAGTCAATGCACTGCCCAAAAACTATCGCCTTGTGATCCATCTGTATTATTATGAGGGTTACAGCGTCCGGGAGATCGGAACAATCACCGGGAAAAGCGAAACAGCCGTCCAGACGCAGCTTTACCGCGCACGAAAGCTGCTGAAAGACCGACTCGGAGAGGAGCTAACACTATGAAAATGAATATGCAGGATTACCGTCATGCTCAGGATCGCGTTCACATTGCAGAGCACTGCAAAGAGGAGGTACTGAGTATGGCACAGAATCAGAAAACGAACGGAAGACCGATCATCCGCATTGCGGCAGGTATCACGGCGGCAGCGGCTTGCCTTGCCGTTGTAGGCACACTTGGTCATTCGTTTTTCAACGGGAAGCAGGACGGCATCCTGATGCCTGCGACAACTTCGGATATCAGCGCACAGTTCGAAGAGCAGGGTGCGAAGTCCGCTGTGACAACACCGGCTGCTGCGAAACCGGAGACCGACGACCGCGAATTTCCGCTGCTCAGCAGTATGTCGGAAGACAAGCGCACAAAGACATTTAAGTGGGGTACCATCAAGCTGAACTCTTTTCTCGTAAGCAACTTCGGGGAAAACGATAAGGATGCAGAGTATATTGAATTTCAGTTTGATGTACATTTGAATGATGACATTGACATCACAGAAGCAGACGCTTTCAACGTGGAATGGTACTGCTCCATGTATGATACCGCGATGGAGCACAAAATCACTCAGTTCAATCCGACAACCTTGCATCTGCAAGGTTTTGATGACACGCATAACTTCCGTATAAGCTGTGATTGCTTTATTCCGGAGGAAGCTGCCGCCTGCCTGACAAAGGATGAAACCGGCGAGTACAGAGAGATCTACAGCGATTTCCTTGAAAAACAGCCGATCCCGGATTATCTGCTTTATGAACTGGAAATCACTGATGCCGAGATCGAAGCCGTACATTACGATGGCGGGAACGAAATCAAAGAAGTCCTTGTGTCCGAGAAAACTCCGATGTTCAAATTCCGTCCGGCAGACGCTCCGAAGGATGAAGCGGAGATCGTGAACATCAAGCCGGGAGACGCTCTGGGTGAAGCTGCGGACATTGAAGAAGACAGCACCGAGGCTGTCACAACAACAGCAGTGTCCGAAACAACCGCGGTCAGCAGCGAAAACAGGAATGCAAGCGACAGCGAAAAGCTGGATGCCGCGAACAAAGCTGCGGAACAATTCTATGCGGCGGTGCAGGCAGCGATTGCAGATATGAAAGCAGATGAGACCTTGTCGCCTTATGATCTTGAAAACATGGAAAAAGGATTTGAGTTTAATGAATTTGAAATAAGTGAAATTCGATCGGCGAGCAAGGAGAATAATCCGTTTTATTATTATATCGCACAGCATCTTCCGGCTCAAACAGCATTCATCACAGTGGCATTTGGAGTAGAATCTGAAAAATGTAAATATGTGATCGTGCAGACTGCGGATATCATCAGCAGCTA
>JAFZPL010000132.1 GCA_017550355.1 Oscillospiraceae bacterium
AATCTGTCACAGCAGATTTCCCCCGTGTCATTTTATATTTTCCTCTTGCATTTTTTCCGGTACTGTGGTATAATAGAAAAAATTCCGGGAGGAAAAGCAAATGAGCAATGAATATTCGCATCTCATCGACCTCAACGATTACCCCGTGGAATGGTGGAACAAGGTGATCACGCTGGGCGCGTCGATCTGCGCACATCCGCAGCGCTATGTGCAGGCATGTGCCGGAAAGATCATGGCGACGCTCTTCTATGAGCCCTCCACACGCACGCAGATGAGCTTCCAGTCGGCAATGATCCGGCTCGGCGGCAGCATCATCGGCTTCGACAACCCCATGACGAGCTCGGTCTCCAAGGGCGAAAACCTCAAGGACACCACGAAGGTCGTCAGCTCCTATTCGGATATCCTCGTCATCCGTCACCCCTACGCGGGCGCAGCGAAGGCAGCAGCACTGACAGCGGACTGCTCCGTCATCAATGCCGGTGACGGCGGACATCTCCATCCCACGCAGACGCTCACCGATCTGCTCACGCTCCACATGGAAAAGGGCAGGCTCTCCGGTCTGAAGGTCGGTCTCTGCGGCGATCTGCTGTACGGCAGAACGGTGCATTCGCTGCTCAAGGCGCTCTCCTGCTATCCGGACAATGAATTTGTCCTGATCTCCACGCGGGAACTGCGTGTCCCGCACTATATCATTCAGATGCTAACAGATTCCGGCTGCAAATTCCGCGAGGAAACCTCTCTCGAAGATGCCATCGGCGATCTGGACGTGCTCTACATGACGCGGATCCAGCGCGAGCGGTTCGCTTCCCAGGCGGAATACCTCGCGCAGAAGGACGTGTTCCGGCTGACACCGGACAAGATGCTCCGCGCAAAGCCCGCCCTTGCTGTGCTGCATCCGCTGCCGCGCGTGGATGAGATTGAAATGGCGGTGGATAAGGACGAACGCGCCCTCTATTTCAAGCAGGCAAAATACGGCATGTATGTCCGTATGGCGCTGATCCTCCGTCTGCTGGAATGTGAAACGCCCGCAAAACTGCTGACCGGCGGCAAGGCGGAAAACGGCCGCTGCTGCGGCAATCCCAAGTGCATCACGGCGACAGAGCGCTATCTGCCCGCATCCTTCCGCAATGCAGGCGGCAGACTGGTCTGCGAATACTGCGACGAAGAAGCCATCCCCTATCCGAACTAATCAGGCAGTGCCGATTTAATAATGCATAATTCATAATTAGCGGGCGCTGCCGGCTAGCAAATGCTAGATTTGCCAGAACCGATGCAGCAAATCCAGCAGATATAGATACAGATACCGTCCGCCGTAATAACAGCGGCGATCACTCGCACCATCCCCTCTCCCTTTTCCCTTCCCGATGATTTCCGGAAAGGAAACGTGCGTTCTGATACAAAAGCAAAGCACCCCTCCCGCCGGACGGTCTGCAGACAGACTGCCCTTGCGAGAGGGGCGCTTTTGATTATCCGGATTGCTTCACTCGTTGATGTATTCTTCGATAAAGCGCACAGCATCGCCGACCGTGCTGATCGAATCGACAACATTTTCCGGCACGGCAATATCGAATTCATCCGCGATTGCTTCCATCATCGTGGCGATGTCGAGCGAATCCGCCTGCAGATCGTCAATGAAATCTGCTTCCATCGTGATCTCATCCTCTTCAACGTCGAGCTGATCGAGAATGATATCTTTCAGCTTTTCAAAAACCATTGGTGTAACTCCTCTCTTGTGTGTGTTTCTGCAATTGCATGTTTATAGTATATCCATTTGGAGAGAAAAGGTCAATATGCGAGAACGGAAAATTTGCTGTAAAAAAAGTGAAGGCTATTTGCGCATTTGCACAAAGCTATGCAGCACAGGATTTCCCGCGGATCGCCGTTTTTAGCATGATATCCAAAAAAGCCCCGTGAACGCAAGGCGCAGTTTTCTTTGATTCGATTGACATTTTCCCGGATTCGTGGTATAATAACATGATATGATATGCGAATTATATCGTTTGATGAAATAACAAAAGGAGGATGATTTTTATGATATATCTGTTCCTCGCAGACGGCTTTGAGGAAGTCGAGGCGATCACACCGCTCGATCTGCTCCGCAGAGCCGGCAAAAATGTGCAGACAGTCGGCGTGACCGGCAAAATCGTGAACGGCTCTCACGGCATCCCTGTGACCGCAGACTGCACCGCCGACGAGATCACGCTGGACGATTCCCTTGAAATGGTGATCCTGCCCGGCGGCATGCCCGGAACCCTCCGTCTCAACGACAGCGAGGCTGTGCGCGGGGCTGTCGCATATATGAACGAAAGAAAGCGCCCGATCGCCGCGATCTGTGCGGCACCGACCGTTCTGGGCGGCATGAGGCTGCTGGAAGGCAGAACCGCGACATGCTACCCCGGCATGGAGGACGGTCTGCACTGTGCGAATGCATCCGCAGATCCGGTCTGCATTGACGGACATATCATCACATCCCGCGGCGTCGGCACGGCGATCCCGTTCGCGCTTGCGCTGATCGACGTGCTCTGCCCCGCAGGCACATCTGAAAAACTCGCAGAAAGCGTGGTGTACCGGAAATGACACCTTTGGATGCAGAGAAAAAAATGCTGCGCATGCAGATGGGCGAACGCAGACAGGCCATGACCGGCGAACAGCGTGAGGCTGCCGACAGGGCGATCTACGAAGCGCTGATCGCGGATCCGGCCTTTCAGGAGGCAAAGGTCGTCTTTGCCTATGTGTCGATGCCGCACGAGGTGGACACGGCGCCGCTGATGCGCTACTGTCTCGAACACGGCAAAACGCTTGCGCTGCCGATCTGTGCGCCGCGCAATCAGATGGCTTTCTATCAGCTGAAGTCGATGGATGAGCTGCGCCCCGGACAGTACCGCATCCCGATCCCGCCGATCGCAAAAGACCGGCGCTGCATTGCGGATCACCACACGCTGCTGATCGTTCCGATGCTCGCATTTGACGAAGCGGGCTACCGGCTCGGTGCAGGCGGCGGATATTATGACAGATGGCTCTCACAGCATATCGTGCACACCATCGGCATCTGCTATGAAAACGGCAGGGTCGACGCACTGCCGCACGACAAATATGACCAGAAGGTCGACCGCGTCATCACCGAGGCTTCGTGGAAGCCGGCAGCGGAGACCGAGACAGCAGAGAGCGCAGAGACGGCACCGGCTCCGGCCGCAGAGGCCGTCTTAGAACAAGGCACGGAGGTTCCCAATGGAGAAGAATCTTAACGAAGAACCGAATCAGCAGGACGAAACGGTTCAGGAGGGCGCAGCGCCGAAGGTACCGACACAGGTATTTTCTGAGACCGGCGAGCAGGCGCCCCCGACATATGACGACGATGCCGACGACGACAGCTTTTTCGACGCCGAGGCAGAGGAAGCGGCAAACGCTGCAACCTACGAGGACGAAGAGCTTGCGCCGGAGGATGTGTACGATTACCGAGAGGAACGCCGCGCCCGCCGCAGACGCGCCGCAAAGGTGCGCCGCCAGAACAAGAGAGCGCGGAGCCTTTCCTGTGCGCTCGTTCTGCTGACGCTGATCTGTGCCAGCGCAACGCTGCTGTCCGTGTTCATCCTTGCCGTTGCAAAGGAGATCTACGGCATCGACAAGGACATCAGCCCGCGCATCGTGACCATCGCAAAAGGCTCCTCCACGCAGGATATCGCGGAACAGCTCGAGCGCGAGCATATCATCTCGCTGCCGCAGGGCTTCCGTCTGATCTCGCGTCTCAAGGGCATGGACGGACAGTATATCGCCGGCGAGCATGAGCTTACTCCGTCGATGTCCTACGAATCCATGATCAAGGAGCTCACCACGAACCACGAGAAGGACCGCAAGTACGTGACCGTCACGTTCCCCGAAGGTCTGAACCTGCTCGAAATTGCGGATATCCTTGAGCAGAATAAAGTCTGCGACAAGGATAAGTTCCTGTTCTATTTCAACAAGGCAGGCTACGGCTTCAGCTTTGAAGACGAGCTGCCGGACGCAACACCGCTGAAATTCTACCGCATGGAGGGCTACTGCTTCCCGGATACCTACGAATTCTATGTGCATGAGGATGCGGAGATCGTGGCGCAGAAGATCTATCAAAACTTCGACAACAAGATCACCGCAAGCGACTATGTCCGCATGAAGGAGCTCGGCATGACGCTCGATCAGGTCATCACGCTGGCATCCATCGTGCAGGCGGAGGCGCCGTATCTGGAGGAGATGAAGAAGGTCGCATCCGTTTTCCACAACCGTCTGAACAATACGGATGTGTTCTCCTCTCTCCAGTCTGACCCGACCAAGAAATACGCGGAGCAGGTCATCCACTACAACAACCAGATCTACAATCAGGCGATGGAGGAATCATACAACACCTATATCGGCACAGGTCTGCCGCCCGGAGCGATCAATAACCCCGGCAGAGATGCGATCGAAGCGGTGCTGTACCCGGCAGATACGCCGTATTTCTTCTTCAATGCAAATGTTGACACCCGCGAAGTGTTCTACGCGATCACGAACGAAGAGCACAATGCAAACGTCGCCAAGGTCAAGGCAGATCAGCAGGCTGCCAAGAAAAACAAATGATACCGGAACTGTTAAGCCCGGCGGGAGACCGCGAATGCTTTGATGCCGCACTGATGTACGGCGCAGACGCGGTCTACGTGGGGGCAAAGGACTATGGGATGCGTGCGGCAGCGAAGAATTTCGACATGGAAGGGCTGCACGCCGCCGTTTCGGCAGCACACGCAAAGGGCGTGAAGGTCTACCTGACCGCGAACATCCTGCCGCGCAACGCCGAAACCGATGCGTTTCCCGCATTTCTGAAGGATGCCTGCGCTGCGGGCATCGACGCGCTGATTGCCGCCGATCTGGGCATCATCACGGCTGCACGCCGCCTGATCCCGCAGCTGCCCGTCCACGCCTCGACGCAGACGGGCGTTGTCAATTATGAGACTGCGCGTGCGCTCTATGATCTGGGCGTCTGCCGTGCCGTGCTGGCGCGGGAGCTTTCCATCGAAGAGATCGCGGAGATCCGCGCAAAGACGCCGCCGGAGCTTGAACTGGAAATGTTTGTCCACGGCGCCATGTGCATGAGCGTCTCCGGACGCTGCCTGCTCTCGGAATATATGACCGGACGGGACGCAAACCGCGGTGCGTGTGCGCAGTCCTGCCGCTGGAAATACGCACTGACGGAGGAAAAACGCCCCGGACAGTATTTCCCGGTCGATGAGGACGAGGACGGCACGTACATCCTCAACGCAAAGGATCTCTGCCTGATGCCGTATCTGCGGGAGATCCGCGATGCAGGCATCTGCTCCGTGAAAATCGAGGGACGCGCCAAGGCGGCATATTATGTCGCAGGCGTGACCAATGCTTACCGCATGGCGCTGGATGCCCTTGCGGCAGATCAGCCCGTACCGGACTGGGCGGAGGCGGAGCTCTGCAACGTCAGCCACCGTCCCTACACGGTCGGGTTTGCATTCGGACCGCGCAAGGATCTGATCTGGCACGAAAAGAACGGCTATATCCGCGATTACGAGGTGATCGGCATTGTGCAGGGCTGGGAAAACGGCAGAATCTTCATCAGTCAGCGGAACCGCTTCTTTGCGGGCGATGCCGTCGAAATTCTCATGCCGCAGACAAAGCCACTCTGCCTGACCGTTACCGGACTGCAAAACGGCGAGGGCGAACCGATTGAAGCGGCGAATCATGCCGTAATGGACTGCTCGTTCCTGTGTGATACGCCTGTTCCCGCGGGCGCATTCCTGCGCAAAGCAAATTCAAAGTAGCAAGTAGGAAGCAGAAAGTAGGAAGTAGCAAGTAGGAAGTCGGAAGTAGCAAGTAGAAAGTAGAAAGTAGGAAGTAGGCTTCGGGTGCCCGAATCGTCCGGATATCAGCATGCTGCCATATTCCATTAGACAAACGGAACATTACAAATCAAAAATAAAAAACGAAAGCGTAAAGGAGAGACGAAAGTGACCGCGGCAGTCTATTATGATGTCATGTTCATCATTTCCATACTGCTGACCATCGTCTACGCGATGCTCTGGCACAAGCATTTTGATCTGCATGTGACGCTGCTGTTCATTTTCATTCCGATTGCAAACGCCGGCTATATGCTGGTCGGGCGGGCGCGGAATGCGGAAATGGCAATGACAGCGACAAAAATGGTCTATCTCGGCGGCTGCTATCTGCTGCTGTTCAGTATGTTCGCGGTGCTGAGTCTCTGCCATGTGCATATTCCGCGCTGGGGACGCGGGCTGATGATCGGGTTTACAACCGTCATCTATCTTTCCGTGCTGTCCATCGGCTATACGGAGCTGTTCTACAAGAGCCTGAAAATGGAAATCATAGACGGCGAAGCGGTTGTGACAAAGGAATACGGCATCATGCACACGGTCTGCTATGTGATGATCGTGCTGTATTTCCTGATTTCCCTTGTGGCTTCGGTCTATAGCTGGTTCAGAAAGCACGATGTCTCCAACCGCACCATAGTGCTGGTATTCATACCGGAGGCGGTGGCGCTGATCGGCTATTTCCTGCGCGGATTTACACGGCTGGAGGTCATGCCCGTGGTGTACATCGTGGCGCAGGTGCTCTATCTGATGATTGTGCGGCGGATGCTGCTCTATGATATTGTCGATTCCTCGATTGATTCGCTGGTGGATGCGGGTGCAACGGGATTCATCTCCTTTGACCTGCAATACCGGTATCTCGGCAGCAACGAAACGGCGCGGAAAATCGTGCCGGAGCTGAATACACTGACCGTTGACAAGCCCGTAAAGGGTGTCAGCGATATCGGCAGGGATTTTCTGCGCAGACTGAGTGCGTTCCGCGCGGATGACAAGTGGAATGCGGCGCATCTGGAACGGGACGGCAAATGCTATCAGGTGACCGTGAACGATCTGGTGGACGGCCGCCGCCGCCGCGGATATCAGCTTCTTCTGACCGATGATACGGATAATCAGAAGCTCATTCACATGATGCAGGATTACAGCAGTGACCTCGAAAAGGAGGTTGC
>JAFZPL010000133.1 GCA_017550355.1 Oscillospiraceae bacterium
CGGCAGATCCGGATTGATCTTGTAAAACTCTCGCAGATGCTGCATATCCCGGTCGCCGGCATTACGGCGCGGCGCCGCAGTACGCTCGGCAGTCTGCTCGAAACCGCGTACGCAGATCTTCCCGCAGAGACCCCGTATACGCCCTATACGGAACCGGTTGAACAGGCGATTGCGGCAGTTTCGGCGCATCTGCCGGACGGTCTGCCGGTCACAAAACGCTGGGCAGCGCTGCATCTGCTGCTTGGCGACTGTCCCTTTGCAGCGGATACGGATATCAGTGACGGTACAGCGATTTTGCATGCGCACGGCTTCACGCCCGAATGCCTGCGTGAGCAGATTGCTGCGGAGACGGCGCGGCGGGCGGATGCGATCTATGCGGCATGTGTGAAATCGCCTGCAGAAAACGGTCTGCCGGAGCAGAAAGCCGACCGCATTCTGACGGGAAAGCTGCTGAAGTATCCGCTCATGCTCGGATTTTTGCTGCTGACATTCTGGATCACGCTGGTCGGTGCAAATTATCCATCGGAGCTTCTGGCATCGGGATGTACGGCATTGTGTACATGGCTGCGGGATCTGCTCCAAACTGTCGGCATGCCTGCATTTTTCACGGGTGCGCTTGTGGACGGCATGCTCCGCGGTACGGGCTGGGTGGTGTCGGTGATGCTCCCTCCGATGGCAATTTTCTTTCCGCTGTTCACTTTACTGGAGGATATCGGTCTGCTGCCGCGCATCGCCTTTAATATGGATACCTGCTGCGCGAAATGCCGCGCATGCGGGAAACAGGCGCTCACGATGGCGATGGGATTCGGCTGCAACGCCGTCGGCGTGACGGGATGCCGCATTATCGCAAGCCGCCGCGAACGCCTGATTGCGATTCTGACCAATGCGTTCGTGCCGTGCAACGGGCGCTTTCCTGCGATGCTCGCCGTGGTGACCGCTTTTTTTGCGGGTACGGGTGATTCTCTGCGTGCGGCTTCGGTGATGACACTGCTGATCGTGCTGAGCATCACCGTGAGCCTTGCGGTCTCCGCACTGCTCGGCAGAACGCTCCTGCGGGGAGAGCCCTCCTCTTTTGTGCTGGAGCTTCCGCCCTACCGCCGTCCGCAGATCATGCAGATTCTGGTTCGGTCGCTGCTGGACAGAACGGTGTTTGTCGTGGAGCGGGCGGTCACGGTCGCGGCACCGGTCAGTCTGCTGATCTGGCTGCTCGCAAACTGGCAGACTGCCGGCGGAAACATGCTGCAAATGCTTGGGAGTCTGCTTGATCCCGCCGGAAAGCTGATCGGTCTGGACGGCGTTTTGCTGCTGGCGTTCATTCTGGGCTTTCCTGCGAATGAGACTGTGCTGCCGGTTGCGGTCACGGCATATCTTGGCAGCAGTATGCTTACGGATTACGGTTCCGCCGCAGCACTTTCCGGTCTGCTGACAGCACACGGCTGGACGGCAGTCACAGCGGTCTGTTTCCTCATTTTCACGATGTTTCATGCGCCGTGTGCCGCGACGCTCATGACCGTGAAGCGGGAAACCGGCAGCATTCTCTGGACTGTGCTCGCCGCAATTCTGCCGACTGCCGCCGGAATTCTGCTCTGCGGGCTGATCGCGGCGGTGTTCAGGAGTTGACTGCCAGTCTTTCCGTGATGAAATCGGGCATGGTCTGTCCGGCTGTTTCACATTCGCGGATCAGATTCTTCCGGATTGCGGATCCTCTGCGGAATGCGCCGGAAATGAACCGCCAGAAAAAGAACATCAGCGTACCCATGAACGCAAGATAGACCAGCAGATCGGCGACGCCCTGATAATCCTGCACCTTGTCGACAACGATGGAAATGAAGCAAGCCGCCATAAAGAGGTCAATCGCGGTGTTGGCGATATCGTTTGCCTTCTCGTTCTTTTTCAGCATGCCGATGTAGCTGTCAGGCGTTGCCTTGCCCTTGCTGCTGAATTTCGTATACTGCTTCTGCCATGTCTTCAGCACAGTCTGTTCGAGCTGCTGATCGCTGATCTCTTTATAATAGCTGTCCTTGCGCATCTGCTTCCGTACATCGCGAATCGTGCCGAACTCCTTATAGCGCAGATACGAGCGGACTGCAAAGAAAACCGCGATATATGCGCCGGCGCCGATTGCAAGCGGCAGCGCAGGAACTTCCAGCTTCACGGAAAGCGATGCCTGGAATACGATTGTTGCGGCGAACATCACAATCAGGCTGATGAATGCGATATTGCTCCATGTCCCCGACTTGATCTTCCGGCTTCTGCACATCAGCGGCAGGAACACGAACCGGCAGACCAGCTCGAATACCAGCCCGACGCCGATCGCAAACAGGATGGGCAGGATATTCTGCGTGGTTCCGCGCTCCGATCTGCCGGAAAGCGGAAGCAGTACCATGACCAGCACCACCCATGCCCATCTGTAAAGCAGTGCGGGCAGCTGGCGGAGACGGTCGGCGAATGTGTAATCTTCATAGAAGTTTTTGCAGAAGCGCTCTGTGCTGCTGCCGATGATGCGCCTGACATCCTTTTTCTCGATCTGCGCGGTGTAGAGGGAATCGTAAAGCTCCGTGAGCCGTTCCTCAAGCAGATCTGCCGCAATATTCTTCATCGTGCCGTAAACCCATACTGCGGAAAATGCTTCGCGGTATTCACCGGTAAGCTGTTGTTTCATCAGTTCAAGATTCATGGTAATCCTCCTTTTCGTCTGCAAACAAGATCGTAGCCGCGCTTGCGGCGATCTGACGGTATCTGAATTTGAAGTCGGCGAGACATTCGGCGCCTTCCGACGTGACGGTGTAGTATTTTCGCACCGGTCCGAGCGGAGATTTCGCTTTGCGGCACTGGATCAGCTTGTTTTTGTCGAGCCGCGTGAGCACGGGATAGAGCGTCCCCTCCCCGATGTCCTCGAAGCCCGCCTGTTCCAGCGCACCGATGATCTCGTAGCCGTATGTCTCACCCTGGGCGATGATGGCGAGTACGCAGCCCTCCAGAACGCCCTTCAGAAGCTGTGCGTTATCCATATGGCACTTCCTTTCGGTGAATTACTACTTTGCATTGCTTAGTAGCTTGATGCTATTATAGCACAACTACTTTGCTTTGTCAAGTAGCTCTGGAAAATTTTTTTGAAAAAATTTCCTGCGGGATTCCGAAAGCTGCAAATGGGCAGCAAAACCCAGAATATCCTTTGTATTTGCGTAGATCTGTGCCAAAGAGTGATAATATAAGTGCAGAAAATGGCATCCAAACCCATTTGTGGGCATTTAGAGATGTTTCTGAGCGCCGGGAAACTCGTTTGGGCAGCGAAACCCTGATTTTCCCGCAAATGAGCATGGATTTTCGCACCCAATCGGCAGAAACAGGGTAGAAAATGGCAGATAGACCCATTTGTGGGCATTTAGAGATGTTTCTGAGCGCCGGAAAACTCGTTTGGGCAGCGAAACCCCGATTTCCCCGCGAACGGGCATCGAAATTCATATCCGAAATGTGAAAACGGTGGCAAAGTGACAGCAGAACCCATCTGCGGGCAAAACGGAGCCCGGATCTGTGACGTGCAGAGCAATTTTGCCCGATTCTTCACAATATGACCGAAAAATGCGGCGCGCGTCCGGAGAAATGGCGCCAAATATCCGGAATCACACGGCAGCACTTGACAAACCCGCGGCGGCAGTGATATAATCAGGTGTTAAAAAGTTGGGGAATTACCCGGAGGAGGGAAAACTATGGCAAGAGAGATCCTTCCGTCGTATCTTCCGGCGGCAAAGGTCACATTCGTTTCCAAGGACGGCGGCGATGAAAAGATCGTATACCGTCCCTATCAGGCGCTGAAAACCGACGATCTCAAGGCGGCTCCGGATGATACCGGTGCGCTGCTGGAGCTCGGCAGACGGTATTTCTTCGGCTGGGGCGATGTGAAGCAGGATTATGAGACCGCATTCACGTATCTCCGTCAGGCGGGCGACCGCGGTGCGCAGGATGCACTCACGCTGCTTGCGGGATACTATATTTTGGATGAGATCACCGTGCGCGAAAACGATAACGAAAAGGCACTCACGCTGCTCAATGCGGCGGCAGAGGGCGGCGCATGGGATGCGATGGAAAAGCTCTCCGAGCTCTACCGCGGCGTCCGGGAAGACATCCCCGCAGATCTGGACAAGGCGTATGAATGGGCGGAGAATGCAGAACAGGCTGTCCGTGTGTACTGGCAGTTCTACACGCAGCCCGGATTTGTCGACTTTATGCCGACACTGGAAGCGATCCTGCACGGGCATACCCGTATTACAATGATGCTGGCAGGCTACTGCGCAAACGGCATCGGTACGAAACGCGATCTGAATGCGGCGAAACGCTGGCTTGATATCGGCGAGGCGTTCGTCTGCAGTGCAACAGGTCTGGCAGAAGTTCCGATGTTTCAGTTCAAGCGCAAAGAGCTGGATGAGCGCGTCCGGAAAGATGCGGAACGCGCAAAAAAGAAGAAGTGAGGGAACATTGTGGTAAGAAACGATTTACGTAATATCGCGATCATTGCACACGTTGACCACGGCAAGACCACGCTGGTCGACGAGATGCTCAAGCAGTCCGGTGCATTCCGCGAGAATCAGACCGTCAGCGAGCGCGTTATGGACTCCAATGATCTGGAGCGCGAGCGCGGCATCACCATTCTCGCAAAGAATACTTCCGTGATGTACAACGGCGTGAAGATCAATATTATTGATACACCCGGTCACGCTGACTTTTCCGGCGAGGTGGAGCGTGTCCTCAACATGGTGGACGGCGTGCTCCTGCTCGTTGACGCCGCGGAGGGCCCGATGCCGCAGACAAGATTCGTGCTGTCCAAGGCACTCGAAATGGGCCAGAAGATCATCATTGTCGTGAATAAGATCGACCGCCCGGATGCACGTCTGGATCAGATCGGCGACGAGGTGCTGGAGCTTCTGCTCGATCTCGACGCGAACGACGAACAGCTTGAATCTCCGATCCTGTTCTGTTCCGGCAGATCCGGCACAGCGTCTATTTCCCAGTATGAGCCCGGCACCGATCTCAAGCCGCTGTTCGATACCATTCTTGATTATATCGAGCCGCCGCAGGGTGAGCCCGACGAGCCGCTGCAGATGCTGATTTCCTCGATCGACTATAATGAATATGTCGGCAGAATCGGTATCGGCAGAATTGTGCGCGGCACTGCAAAGGTCGGTCAGCAGGTGCAGGTGGGCAACTATCACAGCGAGGAAAAGCCGGTCAACGCAAAGCTGGTCACGCTGCTTCAGATCGAACAGCTTCAGCGTGTTTCGGCGCAGTCCGCAACGGTCGGCGATATCGTCTGGGTGTCCGGCATCGAAGGCATCAACATCGGCGACACCATCTGTGCGGCGGGCAGCTATGAGCCGATCCTCTTCACGAAGATCAGCGAGCCGACCGTTGAAATGACATTCTCGGTCAATGATTCTCCGCTCGCGGGCAGAGAGGGCAAATTCGTTACCTCCCGTCAGCTGCGCGACCGTCTTTATAAGGAACTGCTGAAGGACGTTTCGCTGCGTGTCACTGACACGGACAATACAGATTCGTTCCTCGTGGCCGGCAGAGGTGAAATGCACCTCTCTATCCTCATCGAAACGATGCGCAGAGAGGGCTATGAGCTGGCAGTTTCGCCGCCCCGTGTGCTTATCAAGACGATCGACGGTCAGAAGTGTGAGCCGATCGAGCGTCTCGCAATCGACGTGCCGGAGAGCGCAGTCGGCGCAGTCATGGAAAAGCTCGGCAGCAGAAAGGCAGAGCTCCAGGAGATGCATCCGCAGGGCAGCCGCATGCGCCTGGAATTCCTGATCCCGTCCCGCGGCCTGTTCGGCTACAAGAGCGAATTCCTCACCGACACCAAGGGCGAGGGCATCATGTCCGCAGTCTTTGAAAAGTATGAGAAGTATAAGGGCGAGATCCCGCGCAGAGCCGTCGGATCGCTGATCTCCTACGAAACAGGCGAAGCAGTCACATACGGTCTTTACAACGCACAGGAGCGCGGCAGCCTCTTCATTCCGGCAGGCGTTCCGGTCTATGAAGGTATGGTCGTCGGATGTTCCCCGAAGGCGGAGGATATCGTGGTCAATGTCTGCAAGAGAAAGCACCTTACCAATACCCGTGCAAGCGGCAGCGATGATGCGCTGCGTCTGATCCCGCCGAAAGACATGAGCCTGGAGGATTGCCTGGAATACCTCGCGGAGGATGAACTGCTCGAGGTCACGCCGGAGAGCCTTCGTATCAGAAAGCGCATCCTTGATAACAGCCTTCGTATGAAACAGAAGTTCCGCAAGGCATAATTTTAGTAAGATTATCCATGTAAAATTGTGCCGAAAAAGGCTAAAAATGGCAATATCCTGCAAGAATTGCGTTCTGTTTGTGAGAATTAAACAAAATCTCTTTTGAAAACCCCTCACAAATCGGCATAATAAAAGCCCTGTCGCACTTGACTTGTAGGCGATTTTGTGTTAAAATACAGGTATCAGCGTAAAGCATGTGCCATAGCTTTGTAGTCAGGACAAAGCCATGGCATGGGCTTACCTCCGCCGGAGTCCGGTGCGCCGGATCGAGGCATTATACTCGCAGCAATGCACACAATATAACAATGTGTATTGTATTAAGCAAACAGAAAGGATTGGAACACATGAAATCATCTTTCCTTAAAAAGGCTACCGCAATCGTTTGCGGCGCAGCTACTATTGCAACCCTGAGCGTTGCAGCTATTACCGCAAGTGCTGATGGCACTGTTATGGTCGCAGACAAGACCACTCTTGCTGCACCGACCACTGACGCTGTCAAGTACACTGTGAAGCTGCAGGGCAACCCTGGTGTTACCAACATCAACTTCACCCTGAAGTATGACAGCAGACTCAAGCCTGTCACCGAGATCGATGAGGACGAGAACAAGGAAGTCCTGAAGTTCGAGACCGGCTATGCTGGCATGGCTTCTGCTTTCGTCAATGAGAACGCTGAAGGTCTCGGCGCTATCATCGGCTGCGGTATCGTTGGTTCTTCCAAGATGACCGGTGACAACGATGTCCTCACTGTCTGGTTCAAGCTGCCGTCCGATGCAAAGGCTGGCGACAAGTACGCAATCTCCTTCGACGATCCTGCTACTGAGTTCCTGAACGGCTCCAAGGCAGTCGAGGTTTCCAGCGAGGCTGGCTACATCGAGATCGCAACTCCGACCACCACTGAGGCAACCACTACCACCACTGAGGAGACCACCACTACCACTGAGGAGACCACTTCTGCAACCACCACTTCCTCTGAGGTGACCACTTCTGCAACCACCGCTTCCTCTTCTGAGGCTGCATCTGGCACCACCAGCACCAGCGCTTCCAACAATGGTACCAGCGCTTCCGCTACTACCACCACTACGAAGGCTACCACCACCAAGGCTGGCGGCAACGGCGGCACCACCAACAGCGGCAAGCAGGATGGCCCGACCGCTGGTGACGCAGGTGTTGCACTTGCAATCGCAGGTCTGCTCGCAGCAGCTGGCACCGCAATCGTCGCTCGCAAGAAGGACTAATTGCGCGTGATCAGATCCGCAACAATTCCTGAATAGGCATTCACGGGATGACACTTCGGTGTCATCCCGTTTTGCTTTGGGTGTTTGCTTGACAGAAAAGCGGTTTTGTGGTATACTGAAAGCGAGTTGACGAATCATACTCATATATCATATTTTGAAAGGATTGTGTTTTTATGAGCGAATGTACGCATGATTGTTCCACATGCAGTGAGGCGTGTTCATCACGCCAGCAGAACCCGCAAGATCTGCACGAGAAGCCGCATGAGCTTTCCAAGATCGGCAAGGTCATTGCTGTTGTCAGCGGTAAGGGCGGCGTCGGCAAATCGCTTGTCACAGCGCTGACAGCAGTTTCCGTCCAGCGATCCGGTCACACGGTCGGCATTCTCGATGCGGATATCACCGGTCCTTCCGTGCCGAAGATGTTCGGCATCACAGGCAACGCGGAGGGTGACGCAAGCGGCATCTTCCCGCGCAAGACAAAGCTGGGAACCGATCTCATGAGCATTAACCTGCTGCTTGAAGATCCCGCACAGCCTGTTATCTGGCGCGGCCCTGTAATCGCAGGCGCGGTCAAGCAGTTCTGGACGGACGTGATCTGGGGCGACGACGAATATCTCTTCGTTGATATGCCTCCCGGAACCGGCGATGTGCCGCTGACGGTTTTCCAGAGCATCCCTGTTGACGGTATTATCATCGTCACTACACCGCAGGATCTGGTCTCTATGATCGTCGAAAAGGCTGTCAAAATGGCAGAGATGATGAATATTCCGATCCTCGGTCTCGTTGAAAATATGAGCTATGCGGAATGTCCTGACTGCGGAAAACGCATCCCGATTTTTGGCGAGAGCCATATTGCAGAGGTCGCACAGAAGCACGGCCTGCCTGTTCTTGGCCAGATTCCGATGAATCCGAAGCTCGCTGCCGCATGCGACAAGGGAATGATCGAGTTGTTTGAGGGCGATTGGCTCGAAGCGGCTGTCGGCGCAGTGCTCGGACTCGGTGAGGGTGCAGCACAGTGAACTGGACAGAGGTAACGATCGAAACCGCAAAAGCCGGGTTGGATCTGCTGTGCGCAATGCTGACGGATCTCGGATTCAAGGGCTTTGCGATTCATGATCCGGACGATTTTGACGAGCTGATGGCGGGAAAAGCCGGCCATTGGGATTATCTCGAAGAAGGGCTGACGGAACAGCTCACGGCGGGTGCGCCGAGTGTGACCGTATATATCCCTGAAAACGCGCAGGGCGCCGAACAGATGACGGCGCTGAAAGCGTTTGTTGAACAACTGAAAAATCGGGAAGATGCAGCGGATTTCGGTTCGCTGGAACTTTCCGGAAAATGCATCCGTGAAGAGGATTGGGCGAACAACTGGCGGAAGTATTTCAAACCGCTGTGTGTGGGCGACCGCCTTTGGGTGACGCCGACGTGGGTGGATGAACCTGTTCCGGCAGGCAGAACTGCACTTCATATTGATCCGGGTTCCAGCTTCGGTACCGGACAGCATGACACCACAAAGCTCTGTCTGGCGCTTCTGGAGGGCTGTATAACGCCGGAAAGCCGTGTACTCGATATTGGCTGCGGAAGCGGTATCCTGTCCATCGGAGCGATGCTGCTGGGCGCGAAAGAGGCTGTTGCAATTGACATTGAGCAGAATGCCGCGGAAGCAGCCGCTGAGAACGCGCAGGTGAACGGGATTGATCTTGCACGCTATAAGACGCTGTGCGGCAATATCCTCACGGATAATGCCCTTGCAGACGCTCTGGGCGAGGGATATGACGTTGTGTGCGCGAATATCGTTGCGGATATCCTGATCGCCATGCGTGAGCTTTTTGTGCGCTATCTTCGAGAGGGGGGCACGCTGCTCCTTTCAGGCATCATAGACGAGCGTCTGGATGACGTGACGAGTGCGATGCAGGAGATCGGGCTGCACATTGAACGTGTGGAAGAAAGCGCGGGATGGTGCGCAGTGAAGGTTACGAAGTGAGATGAAGAGCCGGCAGAGATGTCGGCTCTTGTTTATTCATTACTTAATGGGGAATATTGTGCTGAAATCATTCATAATCCGGAGATTGATTGTGCAAAAGGGAGAACGAAAAAAACTTTTGGAAAACCCCTTGACTTTTCCGGGAAAGTATGGTATTATATACAAGTCGCCGCGAGAGAGTGGCCGACGAAAGCACATTGAAAAGCGAGCAAAAGCGAGAAAAACGATTAAGCGGAAGTAAGCGATGAAAAGAATTTACGGAAGCAAGAAAGTTACAATTGCTGGATGAA
>JAFZPL010000134.1 GCA_017550355.1 Oscillospiraceae bacterium
ATCCCGAACCGCTGCTGGTCGGATGAGGTACTGGAAAAGCTGGATATCGACAAGGCACTGCTCGCAAAGGTCTACGAATCTCCGGAGATCACCGGCAAGGTGACTGCCGAGGTCGCTGCAAAGACCGGTCTTGCGGAAGGCACGCCGGTGGTCGGCGGCGCGGGCGACAATGCCGCAGCTGCAATCGGCACGGGTGTTGCAGAGGACGGCAAGGCGTTCACCACGATCGGTACAAGCGGCGTGGTCTTTGCACACAGCTCCAAGATCTCCATTGATCCGAAGGGCAGAGTTCATACCTTCTGCTGTGCGGTGCCGGGCTGCTGGCATGTCATGGGCGTTACACAGGCAGCCGGCCTTTCGCTGAAGTGGTTCCGCGACCAGTTCTGTGCGGCGGAAATGCAGACCGCAAAGGGCATGGGCGTTGATGAATACTATCTGATGGATAAGGAAGCGGCGGAGTCTCCGATCGGTGCGAACCGTCTGCTCTGGCTGCCGTACCTGATGGGCGAGCGCACGCCGCATCTGGATGCGAATGCACGCGGCGTTTTCTTCGGCCTTTCCGCAATGCATCAGAAGCGCGACCTGCTCCGTGCGGTGATGGAGGGCGTGACCTATTCACTCCGTGACTGCGTGGAAGTCTTCCGCGAAATGAAGATCGAAACGAGCAGCATGATGGCATGCGGCGGCGGCGGTACGTCCCCGCTCTGGCGCCAGATGCTTGCGGATCTTTTCAACTGCCCGATCAATACCACTCATTCCAAGGAAGGCCCGGCGCTCGGCGTTGCGATCCTGGCAATGGTCGGTACCGGCGCATATGCATCCGTTCCGGAGGCATGCGCAGCGATCATCGGCACGGATAAGACCTGCAATCCGAATGCAGAGTCGGCAGTCACATATGATAAGTATTATCAGCTTTACCGCAGAATCTATCCGCAGCTGAAGGAACAGTTTGCGGAGCTGGCAAGCCTGTGATGGAGCGCGATATTGTCGTACTAACAGACGAAAACGGAGAGGATGTCCGCTTTGATCTGCTGGATATTGTCGATTACCGCGGCGCGGACTATGCAGTCCTGCTGCCTGCGGACGAAGACGCGGATATGTTTACGATCCTGCGCTCTGAGCCCGATCCGGACGATTCGGAGGATTGTCTGCTGATCGGGATCGACGATCAGAAAACCGTGGATGCCGTCTACCTGAAATTCCAGGAACGGCATCCGGAATGGTTCTCTGATGGCTGAGAAATAAGGAGGTACACCGGTGAAACGGCAAATGATCTATGTATTATCGGCAATTTGTCTGATGATGACAGCATGCAGCGGGAAGGATAACAGTGAGTCCCTGCCCGAAATGCCAAGAAATACTTCGGGAATGACGGAAACAACGGCACAGTCTGTAACGGGAACGGTGCCGGCAACAACTTCTTCAACGATACTGACAACACTGTCTTCCCATCTGACCAGCCGCCCGAACGCCGGTTCTGCGCTCTATACCAGCCTGACCGTTTCGTCTTCGACCACAACGATGACGCTGAGCACAGCTTCATCTTCGACGACCAGTACGCTGAATAATCCGCCGGCCACGCTGCCGACCGTCCTGACGAATCCGACGACTTCGGCAGCAACGACCGACCGTCAGCATCTGATCGAAGAAGCAGAGCAGCTGACGCGGCAGCTGGAAGAAGAAATGATGCTTGCCGTGAATAATGTGCAGGCAGCCAGAACTGCGCTTGCGGACGCAAATGCCGCACACGAAGAAGCCATGAAGGCTGCGCTGATCTACCAGGAGGAGCATGAATCAGAGATTGCGCTCTATTCGACGGGCTCCAAGGGATTTTTCAGCTATGTGCATGCGGATGATGCGCTGGAAGTGCTCGAACATGCAGACTATGCCTTCTGCACAGAGATCGGCAACGAAGACGATGCAACATCGCTGAAGAATATGCGTGCTGCCTTTGAATTTCTCAAAAAGTGCAATGCACTGCGGGAACAGGAGGGACTGGCACCGCTCAAGGTGACAGACCAGATGATGGCGATTGCACAGTCGAATCTGAACTGGTCGGACGGCAATGTGCAGCATTCACAGCAGTTCGCCGTCGGAGAAAACCTTGCGTGGGGCTATTCCGATCCCTTTGAAGGCTGGTATTACGGAGAAAAAGAGGACAACGGCAGTCATTATCAGAATATTGTCAATACGACATATGAGATCACCGGTTTTGCCGTCTGTACGGCGAACCGTGACGGACGGTACAGCGAATCGCACGGGCAGGTCTTCGGATTTGCCGGATCAGAGACAGCTTACACCGTGGAGGAATACGAAAATCGGTTCAATGATTATTCCGAAGCGATCCAGCGCGTGAAGACAGAATTGAGTGCGCTGCAGAAAAAGGCATCAGATGCGCAGGCAGTCGCAGCCGCGCAGCTCCTCGCGGTTTCACAGGCGGAGCAGTCGCTTAGTGAAGTCGAAGAGGCATATAAAAAGGCGGAAGAACATCTCAATCAGTTGCTGGATGTATAAGGAGCGTGTGCTCAGCTTAGGGAGGAACGATGCTATGAAACGAGGATGGATGGCGGCGGCAGCCGCAGCAGTTTCGCTGTGCATGGCAGGATGCGGAACCGAGCAGCAGCCTGTTACACAGGCGACCACGTCTGCCGCAACAAGCACAGTTATCACAACAGAAGCCCCCAAACAATCAATCAAGAGCGATGCGGAAAAGCTCGCGCTTGAGGTGAGCCGCTGCAAGCAGGAGCTGGAAGCAGCGGAAAAGGAACTGAATACCCGCAAACAGGAGTATACCGATGCGGAAAAGGTGTATACCGATGCGAAAAACGCGCTGGATAATTATAATTCCGAGCATGCGGATATCGTGCCGCAGATCGGGAAGGGAACGCTCGGATTTTTTGAGTATGTCGGCGCGGAGGCAGCCGTGGAAGTGCTGAAGAATGCAGAGCATGCATCCAGCACGCAGATCGGCGACCCGAACGATGCGACATCGCTCGATAACATGCGCGCAACATTTCCGCATTTGCGGACATGCAATATTCTCCGCGATGATGCAGAGGTTTCGGACTTGCGCATCACGGATCGCCTGATGGCGATTGCGGAATCCAATCTGAACTGGACGGACGAGCATCTGGAATCCTCCGGACAGTTTGATGTGGAAGAGAATTTTGCAGCAGGCTATGAGAATCCTTACTATATCTGGTATGATAAGGAAAGGGACTCGGAGGGAGAGCATTACAGGCGGGTTGTAGGTGACAGCTATGCGCTTACCGGCTTTGCGTACTGCACCGCCAAGCGCTCCGGTCAGTACGATTTCTCCCATTGCCAGGTCTTTACCGGCAAATCGGATGAAGAGTCCTTTACCATTGATGAGTATGAAGAGCGTTTTACCAAGTTTTATAATGCTGTGACACTTGCGGCAGATGAAGTGAAGGAACTTACGGCTGAAATGAATGCCGCGAAGGAAAAGGCAGACGAATTCAAGAAGACTTACGAGGACGCGGAGACTGCATATCAGACGGCGAACGAGAATTATCAGAAGGCAGAATCAATTTATAATTGGTATACCTGATACCAAAGGAGGCAAGGTCATGCGCGAAGCGGCAGTGACACGCAATACGAAGGAAACGCAGATCACAGTGAAGGTGAAGCTGGACGGAAAGGGCGAATATGAGATCAGCACAGGCATCGGTTTCTTTGACCATATGCTGACGGCGCTCTCACGGCACAGCGGGATCAGCATGCAGATCCATGCGGAGGGAGATCTCCATGTGGATGCACACCATACCGTTGAAGATACCGGAATTGTGCTCGGACAGGCGCTGAATCAGGCGCTCGGCGACAAATCCGGCATCGCACGGTACGGCAGTGCCTATATCCCGATGGACGAAGCACTTTCATTCTGTTCGCTGGATCTGTCCAACAGACCGTATGTGGTGTTTCTGGGTGAATTCACAAATCAGATGATCGGCAGTTATGATGCCTGCCTGACAGAGGAGTTTTTCCGCGCACTTGCGGTCAATGCAGGCATCACGCTGCATCTCAACATGTGCTACGGCAAGAACGATCATCACAAATGTGAAGCATTGTTCAAAGCATTCGCACATGCGCTGAAAGCAGCCGTGCAGGAGACAGACGGCACGGTCCTCTCAACGAAAGGAGCACTCTGATGATTGCAGTCATTGATTACGGCGCAGGCAATCTGTTCTCGGTTTGCAACGCGCTTTCCTATCTGAATATTGCGCATGAGATCACGAAGGATGCAGCCGTGATCGGCAAGGCAGATGCAGTGATCCTGCCGGGTGTCGGTGCATTTCCGGCAGCGATGGAATCGCTCCGCAAGACCGGACTGATCGGCACAATCAAGGAAAATGCGCAGAAAAAGCCGCTGCTCGGCATCTGTCTCGGTATGCAGATGCTTTTTGAGCAGTCCGATGAAATGGGCATTTGCGAGGGCTTGTCTCTGATTCCCGGCGAGGTGCGGCATATCCCTTCCAAGAAGGTTATCATTCCGCATATGGGCTGGAACGAATTGGTCATCACACAGGACTGCCCGATCTTCAAAGGCATCGAACAGCCCGTTTATACGTATTTTGTTCACTCCTACCAGGCGTTCTGCAAGGATGAGAATATTGCGGCATACTGCGAGTATGACGGGAAGGTCCCGGCGCTGGTGACAGACGGAAAATACGTGTTCGGCGCACAGTTCCATCCGGAAAAATCCGGCGAAAAGGGACTGATGATGCTGCGGAATTTTGAGGAGATGGCAAGATGATCATTTTTCCCGCAATTGATATTATTAACGGGCAGTGCGTGCGGCTTGTGCGGGGCGATTACGCGACCGCATCCAAGGTGGCGGAGGATCCGCTGGAGACGGCGCGTTCCTTTGAGAAAGCCGGCGCAGAATGGATCCATATGGTCGATCTGGACGGCGCAAAGGCCGGATATCCGGTCAATACGGAGATCTATCAGAAAATTGCGCAGCAGACCGGTCTGAAAGTCGAAGTCGGCGGCGGGATCCGTTCGATGGAGACGATCAAAGCCTATCTCGATCTTGGCATTTCCCGCGTGATTTTCGGTTCGGCGGCGCTGAAAGATCCGAAGCTTGTAGAGGATGCCGTCAATACCTTCGGCAGCGGAAAAATCGTGGTGGGGATCGACGCGAAAAACGATATGGTCGCGACAGAGGGATGGCTTGAAACCAGCGATGTGGACTATATTACGCTCGCGAAGAAGATGATTTCGGTCGGCGTGACCACGTTCATCTTCACGGATATCGCAAAGGACGGCACGCTGTCCGGCGTGAATCTCGATCAGCTCAGAGCGCTCCGCGATGCGACTGCCGGAACCGGTGCAAGAATCGTTGCATCGGGAGGAGTGCATACGATTGAAGATATCATTGCATGCCGTGAACTCGGTCTGTACGGCACGATCGCAGGAAAATCACTCTATCAGGGGACGCTCGATCTGCATGAGGCGATCGAAGCGGCGGATACACTTACGATTCGTCCCATGACGATGGACGATTATGACAATGCATATGCTGTCTGGGTAGCCTGCCAGAACGGGCTCAATAATCTGGATGATTCGCGTGAGGGCATCGCGCGGTATCTGGCACGCAATCCGCATACATCGTTTGTGGCGGAGGACAACGGCGCCTTCGCAGGTGTGATCCTCTGCGGGCATGACGGCAGACGCGGCATTATCCAGCATATGTCAGTGCATCCTGATTTCCGCCGCCGCGGAATCGCGCATAGACTGGTCAAGGCAGCATTGAATGCATTGAAGAAAGAACAGATCAACAAGGTTCTGCTGGTTGCATTCAAGAAGAATGCGGGCGGAAATGCGTTCTGGGAATCGGAGGGTTTTACGCTCCGTGAGGATCTCAATTACCGCAATATCGCATTGGCGGACATGGTTCGTTTCGATCCTGATTATCAGCAGTAAAAGGAGAGCAATATGCTTGCAAAAAGAATCATCCCGTGCCTTGATGTCCGTCACGGAAAGGTCGTCAAGGGCGTGAATTTTGAAGGCGTGAAGGATGTCGGTGATCCGGTCGCATGCGCCGCGGAATACAATAAGCAGGGCGCAGACGAGATCGTTTTCTACGATATTGTTGCTTCCCATGAGGGACGCGGCACGTTTCTCGATGTGGTGCGTGACACCGCAAAGCAGGTGTTCGTTCCGCTGACGGTCGGCGGCGGCATCTCGACAGTGGAGGATATGCGCGAAACACTCCGTGCGGGTGCGGACAAGATCAGCATCAACTCTGCGGCGGTGAAGAATCCGCAGCTGATTTCGGACGGCGCGGAGATTTTCGGCTCGCAGTGCATCGTCGTGGGCATTGATGCAAAACGCGACGGCAAGGGCGGTTATACGGTTTATGTCAACGGCGGACGCATTGATATGCATGTTGATCTGCTGGAATGGGTGACCGAGGTCGAACGTCGCGGCGCCGGTGAGATCTGCCTCAATTCGATCGACACGGACGGCGTGCGCGGCGGTTTTGATCTGGAGATGCTCAAGGCGGTCTGTGACCGTGTCCGTATTCCGGTGATTGCATCGGGCGGCGCGGGCAAGCTTTCCGATTTCGCGACGGCATTTCAGGAGACCGGCGTGACAGCGGCACTGGCTGCATCCCTGTTCCATTTCGGCGAGCTGACCATTCCGCAGGTGAAGGCGGACTGCCGCGGCAAAGGCATTCCGATGCGCTGAACGGAGAGAGGTTAATCATGGCTTCTTTGTATGTTGATATTATGTCAATGGGGACATGGGTGAATCGTGCGCTTCTTTCTTCCGGCTATCATGTGGACGATCCGGCACAGTGCATGGCGGAGATCGACCGCTTTTTTGATGAGCAGAACCGTCCGGGCGGTCTGTTATCGCAGAACAGAGGGCAGATTCTGTTTGCGATTGGTGCGCTGATCGGTAAAATTGCAATCAAACAGTATGGCGGAGACTGGGAAACCGATGACAATGATCCGCAGGGCGAGATCAATTGTGCGGTGCGTCTGCCGAACGGTGTGCGCTTTTTCCCGATTCAGAGATGTATGCGGCGTTATGAGAACGGTGCAGAGGACAGCATCCGGGATTATTACGCAATGATCGGTCAGATGGCACAGAAAAAGGGATAAGAATATGACCACACGGAATAACCGTTATGCAGCATTCTGGTACTGGCAGCATTTGCCGCGATATTGCACAAAGGATGTGTCAAGATGAAACGAAAGCGGATTCTGACGGCGTTTGCAGCTATGACCTTGCTGACCGGCTGCGGCGTGGATGAACAGCCGGCACCGAAGCGGACAACGGCAGCATCAACGAGAGCAGTCACCTCAACTGTGACAACTGCGGTCAGCACGACCGAAGCGCCGCATACGCTCCAGATGAAGATCGGATATTACTTTCAGAATGCATATATTTCCGATGCGGATGCAGCAGAGATTGTGTCGGAGATCCGTTCTCAGAAAGAGATCAAATATCCGGATGCTGATATCCATGCAAAGGATTATGACGAAATTGTAGCGCCTTATTTCAATACCTATGCGCTTGCTATGCGGTTGAACTCCTGGCAGAAAAACGATCTCGGCACCAACTCGCTGGAACTGCATGATCAGCTCGGATGGCTGTTTCATAATGACGGCAAGCTATATGCGGCGCCGGATGCTTTGCGGCAGAAGATCTGTGAGAAGCAGTTTGAATGTCTGAAAAAGAACATGGGCGATGATGAGGACGCATTTGAAGACCATTCAATGATACTGAAAACCTGCGATGTGCCGGAGGGCGCACTTTGGCTGGTGTTTGAGTTTGACAATGCCGAAAACCTCACAAGTGCGGAGACAACGCTCAAAGACAGCACAGGCAGGGAGATTCCGGTGCTGCTTGTGGAAACGACGCCGGAATATGAGGGGATTATGCGTGACCTCTATGCCGTGACCGGTGAATTGCTCAAACAGGGGAAATACACCTTGACGATCGGCAAGGTCAGCAGCGAGTTTTCAGTTGTTCCGGCGGAAACATTCGTTGCAGCGGAGAAAGAGCGCGAAGCAGAGGAAGCCGCGGAACGGCGTCAGCGCCATATTGAAGAAAACGAGCAGGGGATCGGGAACTGGTATATTCCGGAGGAATGATCGGAGGTTTCATATGCTGTTCGGAAAGAAAAAGCCAAAGACGGAACCGCAGGCGGCGGCCGCCGATATGATGCAGCAGCTTGACGCTGCCAAGGCCGATGTGATCCGGATGGCAATGCGCGATGAAAAGCTGCATCTGGAAACCGCAGAACAGGCGGTCGATTATATGATTGCCAAAGGTGCGCTGGATGCATCAGAACGCGAAAAGTTAATTTTGCTTGTCAGTCAGTCAAATGGCTGACAGGATATAATAAAGGAGTAGAAAACATGACTGTTTACGAAGAACTTGTGCGCAGAGGACTGATTGCGCAGACCACAGATGAAAAGGAGATTGCCGACCTTATCAACAACGGCAAGGCAACCTTCTACATCGGCTTTGACCCGACGGCGGATTCCCTGCACGTCGGTCACTTCATGGCACTCTGCCTGATGAAGCGGATGCAGATGGCGGGCAATAAGCCGATCGCACTGGTTGGCGGCGGCACCGGCATGATCGGTGATCCTTCCGGTAAGACAGATATGCGCAAAATGCTGACCAAAGAGGATATTCAGCACAACTGCGAATGCTTCAAGAAGCAGATGAGCCGTTTCATCGACTTTTCCGACGGCAAGGCACTCATGGTCAACAACGGCGACTGGCTGCTGAATCTCAACTATATCGACGTGCTCCGCGAGGTCGGCGCATGCTTCTCTGTCAACAAGATGCTCTCGTTTGAGTGCTACAAGCAGCGCTGGGAGCGGGGCCTGACCTTTCTCGAATTCAACTACATGATCATGCAGAGCTATGATTTCTACAAGCTCTACCAGGATTACGGCTGCAATATGCAGTTCGGCGGCGATGACCAGTGGGCAAATATGCTCGGCGGCACAGAGCTGATCCGCAAGAAGCTCGGCAAGGATGCATACGCAATGACCATCACGCTCCTGCTCAATTCCGAGGGCAAGAAGATGGGCAAGACCGAAAAGGGCGCTGTCTGGCTGGATGCCGAAAAGACCACGCCGTATGACTTCTTCCAGTACTGGCGCAATGTCGGCGATGCAGATGTCATCAAGTGCCTGAAGATGCTGACCTTCCTGCCGATCGAGGAGATCGAGGAGATGGAGAAGCATCTCGACAGCGGTGCAGCGTACAACAGCGCAAAGGAGATTCTTGCATATGAGCTGACAGCGCTTGTTCACGGCAAGGATGAGGCGGAAAAACAGCGTGCAGCGGCGCGTGCGATCTTTGCAGGCGGTGGTGTGAGCGCAGATATGCCGACCACGACACTGACGGCGGATGACCTTACCGACGGCGCGATCGGTCTGCTGAATCTGCTTGTGAAGACCAAGCTGGCACCGTCCACTTCCGAGGCACGCCGTCTCGTGCAGCAGGGCGGCATCACCGTCAATGACGAGAAGATCACCGATCCGAAGGCCACTGTGACCGTTTCGGGCGATGTGATCATCAAGAAGGGCAAGAAGGTCTTCCATAAAGTCACGCTTTAATCAGAATCCAAGCAAAACGGAGGGGAATGGGAAATGCAGGAAGCAGTTGCAAAGCAGCTTTCGGAGGTCTACAATAACTGCGCCCGCTGTGAGGAAAAGGGCTACACGGTGAGTGTGCAGGGCAAAAGCATGCAGGATTATCTGCGGTTTACATTGCTTAAATTCTATGTGTATTTAAGCAACAGCAACGGCAATATTTCCATGGCAGAGATTGCGTACATCAATGATGCGCTTGGTTATACCATGTCTGCTGAGCAGATCGACCGCTTTAATGTTAGTTCAAAGATCACGAAATACAGCTTAAAGGACAGTATGATCACGATGATCATGCCGTTCCTGAAGCTCGATCTGGAAACGAGCCCGATGGGCGGTACCAGTCTTGCGTTTATTGAGTTCATCAACCAGGCAGGACTCGAATTCATGCTGATCGACAGCAGCAAGCCGGATCCGTTTGCAATGCGTGATCTGAGCGCAACGGTGCTGGCACTCCGGAATTTCCGGATGGAATACATCACGAACTGGGACAACATGATCCGCGAGCAGAACCGCATGATGAACCGCAACAACTTCGGCGGAAATTCTCCGTGGGGTGCTCCGCCGCAGCAGCCGGGCGCACCGATCTATCCTTCCGTTCCGAACAGCCCCGTTCCGAATGTGCCGAATATCCCGAACGGCGCAGTGCCGCCGGTCGGTACCGGTCACAGCCCGTTCCAGAACAACAACAATCAGCAGCAGAATCAGCAGGGCGGCAAGGATGAGCAGAAGGCGCCGGAAAAGGAGCTGACGCTTGAGGAACAGCTCGAAAAGCTTAACGAGCTGACCGGTCTGCAGGCTGTGAAGGAGGATCTGAACAGCCTGATCAATCTGCTGCGCGTGCGGAAAATGCGTGAAGACAGAGGCATGCCGCAGGCAGCGATGTCGCTGCACATGGCGTTCCTCGGCAATCCGGGTACCGGTAAAACGACCGTTGCGCGTATTCTCGCGGGCATTTACAAGTCGATGGGCGTGCTCGAAAAGGGACAGCTGGTGGAAGTCGACCGTTCCGGTCTGGTTTCCGGCTATGTCGGACAGACTGCGATCAAGACCAAGGAGGTCATTGATTCCGCGATGGGCGGTGTGCTGTTCATTGATGAGGCGTATGCACTGACAACGAACACCGGCAAGGGCGATTTTGGTCAGGAGGCTGTGAATACGCTCCTCAAGGAGATGGAGGATCACCGCGATGACTTCATCGTGATCGTGGCGGGCTATTCCGATCTGATGGAGGAATTCCTAGACAGCAATCCCGGTCTGCGCTCGCGTTTCAATAAGGTCATCACCTTTGAGGATTACATGCCTGATGAACTGCTCGATATTTTTAAGAGCATCTGCACGAAATCCGGCATGACTGTGACGAAGGAAGCACAGGATGCTGTGCTGGATTACTTCATGATCCGCTGCGGACAGAACCTCAAAACCTTCGCAAATGCGCGTGATATCCGTAATTTCTATGAAAAGGCGATCACCAATCAGGCGAATCGTCTTGCGGCGATTTCCGATCCGACCAATGCACAGCTGACAACTTTAACGATCGACGACGTCAAGGAAATTCAGCTTCCGTAAGCAAACAAGCGGTTTTGTTTCCGCTTAAATTTAACTTGAAAGGAACATATACATATGATTCTCATTACCATGGAAAACGGCAAGCAGATCAAGCTGCGCCTCCGTCCGGACTGTGCTCCGATCTCCTGCGAAAACTTTGAAAAGCTCGTGAAGCAGGGCTTCTACAACGGTCTGACGTTTCACCGCGTCATCTCCGGTTTCATGATTCAGGGCGGCTGTCCGCTCGGAACCGGTACCGGCGGCCCCGGCTGGGAAATCAAGGGCGAGTTTGCAGCGAACGGCGTGAACAACCCGCTCAAGCATACCCGCGGCGTGCTTTCGATGGCGCGTGCAAACGATCCGGACAGCGCCGGTTCGCAGTTCTTCATTATGCATCAGGATGCGCCATATCTCGACGGCAAATATGCTGCATTCGGTGAAGTCGTTGAGGGCATCGAAGTGGTCGATGAGATCGCCGGATGTCAGACGAATTTCGCAGATAAGCCGCTGCAGCCGCAGGTCATGAAGACTGTGGAGATCATCGCAGACTGATATCTGAATACAGGAACCGCCGGTATCACTTCGATATCGGCGGTTTTGTGTTTACTGTTTCACATTGTCTTTGAGCCATTGTGCCCACTGCTTGTAGTACGTCGCCTTCGGGTGGACGTTGTCTCCGGTGTATTTCTTGTCCAGCGCACCGGTCCCGTCGTCGAAAACGGGGTTCACGTCAAGATAGACAATATCGCTGCCATTGCAAAGGTTCTTGAGCGCATCATTGAATTTGTTGATTTTGGTGTTGTTGATGGTCTTGTCCGATTTGGATTTTGCGGCAGTCACGCGGAGATTGGCTTCAAGATAGATGAGACATCCGGGGCTTGCATCCCGCACTCTCTGGATCAGATTCTGGTAGTTCGTGATCGTTTTGTTCAGATCCATGCCGATCTCATTGATGCCCATATTGATATAGACCTTGCCGAATTTTCTGGCTGCGAGGATCTGGGATAAGGTCTGACCTTTGTTTTCCTCGATCTCGCTCTTGGATTTATCGAGATTGTAGGTGCTGAGGCCGACCGTTGCAAAGTAGGCAGCGCTGTCGAATTTCGCGTAACTGACAACGCCGACCATGCGGGAATCGCCGATGAAGAGCGCATCGTTGAAATAGCCTGCCGGTGCCGGACCGAATCCGGGCTGTGCGGCTGCGGCCTTTGTTGTGGAAACGGTGGTTTGCGACGTGGTGCTTGTTGAAGAGGTTGTCGCGGACGAGGTTGTTGTGGTAGTGGAAACTTGTCCGTTCGCGAGACTGCTGCTGACAGAAGTTGTGGTACTGGTGATATTTCCAGCGTTTGCGAGCGAGGTCGTTGTGCCGGGGAGCGTTTCTGACTGCGTGACAGGGAAGGAGAGTGCGGTGAAGGATGTGCTGCCGTCCGGAAGCACATAGTCCGATGCGGGCGCAGTCACATCTGTCGATGCCGGATCCGAATGAGTCGGATCGCTGTCAATGGGAAGCCCGGTCGCATCCGATGTATTCGCATAGATTTCCGTGATATTCGGATCGGTTTCGCTTGCCGGAACGGTCTCCGGGTCGGATTGGTTCCAGATGAATTTCTTGCCTGTCCATAAGAAAACGATGCAAAGTCCGATCGCAATGACCGAACGGGTGATATCCTGTTTATGCTGTTCCATAAAATCTGCCTTTCAGAATCGGAAATAGAGGAACGGATCGTTCATGCCGACATAGATGCAGTAGCATGAAGCGCCGAAAATTACGAGAAGCTCCGGTACCCAGAAGAAATAGCTGAGAACCGGGCGGATGCGCTGCGGCTGGTGATTGTAGAGGTATTCTCTGCCCACGATCACCGGGATAAAGAGCAGCGGGAGAATATGTTTGCCGAAGATGCAGAGCAGAACAATGAAGGCTGTTTCTGCGATCCAGAACCAGCGGCTTGCCGGCCATTTATCACGCTTCTGCATGCGCTTGAACAGGTTTTCCGGAAACGCGGTGCAGAAGAGCAGACCGAGCAGGAGCCATTTGCCGTAGATTTCGAGGTAATGGGCTGCTTCGTTTTCCAGCAGCGCGGGGCCGCCGAGACCGATCAGCTTCCGGAAGTACATGCCGATCTCCGAGAGATCTGAGATTGCAAACAGCATCCAGCTCAGCGGGATCAGCAGCAGCATATACAGATGTCCGATGCCGCGGTGCTTCTCCATCCATTTGCCGAGTCCGTGCTTTTCAATCGCCATGATGCCGAACAGGAACATGCCCCAGAGAATGAAGTTCCAGTCTGCGCCGTGCCAGAGACCGGTCAGCGTCCAGACAATGAACATATTAAGATACATTCTGCGCTTGCCCTTGCGGTTGCCGCCGAGCGGGAAATACACGTACTCCTTGAACCATGTGCCGAGTGTCATGTGCCAGCGTCGCCAGAATTCCGTCATCGTGATCGAGAGATACGGGTGCCGGAAGTTCTGCGGGAAGTGGAAGCCGAACATCATGCCCATGCCGATCGCCATCTGCGAATAACCTGAAAAATCGAAATACAGCTGCATGCTGTACGCAGCAATGCCAAGCCATGCTGTCGGCGTTCCGATGGATTCATAGCCGACCTCGATGAGGTCGTCCCAGAGTCCGCCGAGCTGGTTGGCAAGCAGCACCTTTCTGCCAAGACCGATGATGAAGAGCTGAAGTCCGTCCGTAAATTCTTTGCTGCGCACCTGTCGGTCGTGCAGTTCTGTCTGGATATCGGAAAAGCGGACGATCGGGCCCGCGATCAGCTGCGGATAGAAGAGGATATATGTACCGAGGTCGATCAGATTGTATTCAACCTTCACGCTGCCGCGGTAGACGTCGATCAGGTACGACGCGATCTGGAATGTGAAAAAGCTGATGCCGAGCGGCAAAATCAGCTCCGTAAGCGGAAGATGTGAATCATCCGGCAAAACGCCGTTGATGGTGCGGATAAAAAAATCGAGGTATTTGAATACGAACAGACAGCCGAAATCCCAGATCAGACCGGCTGTAAGCCATAGCTTTTTATACCGGTCGCGCCGCCCGATCATCATGCCGACGATCCAGTTTACGACCACGGACGTCAGGATCAAATAGAGGTATGAAGGCGTTTCGAGTGCGCCGTATGCGTAAAAAACGATGCTGAAGAAGAGCAAAACGAGGTTCTTGTTTGGTTTATGTGCAAAATTATAAACCAGTATACAGAACGGCAAGAACCAGAGCAGAAAGTCAAAGCTGCTGAAAACCATAGCGTTCCCCCTGTTATTCCGAGAAGTCGCGGTCAATATTGATATGGAACCGATGTGCAGGAAAATCCTTTGTGAGCGCTTCCGCAATTTCCTGCTGTACGGTTTCCGGCTGCTCTGCCTGATAATCGAAGATCAGGTCAAAGGAGACGGCTTTTTCATTTGGATCGGCATAAAAGCCGTGCATCTGCCGGATCTCCGGATGCTCTGCGACCATTCTGCGCACGGCTTCCCGGATAATCATGGACTGCGCGTCGTCGGTATTGGCAGCATAGATACCGACTGTCAGGATCACGCCGTATTCTTCGTAGATTGCCGGCACGATCTTGCGCGTGAGGCTGTCGATCTCGCGTGCGGTGAGGTCATCGGGGATCTCGATATGCACCGAGCCGAAGTAAGCTTCCGGTCCGTAGTTGTGCAGGATGAGATCATATGCGCCGATCACGTTCGGAAAGCTGCAGACTCGTTCCTTGATGTGGTTGGAAAAATCCGCTTCCGAACGGATGCCGATGATATGCCCGATGGTCTCATGCATGATATCGTAGCCTGCTTTGAGGATGAACAGCGAGATCACGGCGCCGAGAATGCCCTCAAGATTCCAGCCGAGGAGAACATTCAGCAGGGCAGAAAACAGCGTTGCCGTCGAAAGAACGGCGTCCATCAGCGCGTCTGTTCCGGAGGCGGTGAGCGATGCGGAATTGAGCGCATTGCCGCGGTTCCGGTAGAATCGGCCCAGGAAGATCTTGGTGATAACACCGGCAAAGATCAGCCCGACCGAAATGAGGTTGTGAGACGGCGCTTCCGGCGTGATGATTTTGATGATGGATTCGCGCATCGACATGAGTCCGGCAGCCATAACGAGAATGGCAATCACTGATGCAGTGATATACTCCACTCTGCCGTGACCGAAGGGATGCTCCCGGTCTGCGGGTTTTCCGGCGAGCTTGGTGCCGATGACCGTGATGACCGAGGAGAGAACGTCGCTCAGATTGTTGACCGCATCGAGCAGAACGGAGATGGAGTTTGCTGCAAATCCAATGACAGCTTTGAATCCGGCAAGCAGGATATTGACACCGATGCCGCAAAAGCTGACACGGACGATCTGCGCGGTGCGTGAGGTATCTTTGTGTTTCATGATGATACACCTCTGAAAAAATAGTGTCAAACCGCGAATACACACAATACAGCATCATATATTATAGCACGTACACTGCAGAAAATCAAGGAATCACCAAAAAAACGGATAATTTGACAAATTTCCGCGGGCACTTCGTTTGCTTTCTGGACGGAAAATCAGCCGTTTCTGCGTGTGTATCCGGCGGGGTACTATAAATATATGAAAAGCAGCTTGCTTTTCATGCGCAGATTCGGAGACAGCAAAACCGCCGCTATCCGGTGATAACGGCGGCTTGTTTTATAGAAATGCAGCGTTATTCTCCGTACTGGGTTCCGGAATCTTCGCAGATCGCAAAGAGATTCGTCTCCCAAGCCGGAATATACTGCTGATGGCGCATATAGAGCTTGTAGCGCGGGTTGATGCGCTTGACCAGCAGCGGCAGCTCGTAGATATCCTCGTTCCGGTGATAGAGCGAGACCATCAGCTTCGGCGCATAGCGCACGATGGAACGGCTCGCGCCCCAGAGTGCTTCGCGTTCCGCGCCCTCAACATCCATCTTGATGAGCGTGACGGGGTTTCCGCCGAGCAGGCTGTCGACTGCGCGTGCCTGTACCGTAATACCGTCGCCGTTCAGCGTGGACTGTCTGCTGCTGCGTCCGCTGTATGGGAGCACCGTATCCAAACACCATGCCGTACACTGATAGCACTGCACGGAGGGCGTGTCACCGACAAATTTCACGAGCTTTTTGTAATTCTTCTTGTCCGGCTCGACTGCAATGATGCGGTGATATTTTCCGCGGGAGAATTCCAGCATTTCGCGGATGGAATCGCCGTTGTATGCGCCCAGATCGACATAGATCTCGTGATTGGTCGGCTTGATGACATGGTTCCAGATCTGCTCTTTGGTATCGACTGTTTTCGTGAGATAGATCGGGTTTCCGCTGATCTTGAAATTGAGAAGATTTGCGTAGATCCGGCGGGAATGGTCATCTGCCAGCGAATCATAGACCTCTTCGATCTCTTCGCCGTGCTCCTCGCAGTATTCGCGGGTGAAGAGTCCGCCGCCCACAACGGGAACATCCGGTACATAAAGCGTGTATTTTTCCGCAAGCTGGTTGATGCGGTCCAGCAGCGGCGTGGAGGAGATCGCAAATGCAAGCACGATCACGAAATCTTCCAGTTCGGCTTCCAGTTCGGACAGCTTGCGCACATGAAATCCCGCAAAATCATGACCGCGGACGAATTCGTCGCTTGCGAAGATGCCTGCGATCGGGATCTTGAAATCGCGCATGGCGGAGATGATGCGGAGAGCGCCGTCTCCCATGCCGTAAAGATAGATCGGGCGCGTTTCCGCTTTGAGATGCTCCCAGACCGAGACCTTTTCTGTTATAAATTCAAGCATTCTGCCAAATCCCTTTCCTAATTAGTCTTCGATGTCGTAATCCTCATCGTCCTGATCGTCGTCATCGAAATGCGCGTGTCCGTGCGGAGGCGGCATTATTCCGGAATAAAGGTCTCTGCCGCGGGTATTGTAGCGTGTGCGCTGCTCCTCGATCTGTTTGTCGAGCAGAGCGAGTACTTCACGCGGTTTTTTGACGCATCTGATCTCTTTTTTGGGGGTATCCACATCGCGGGACAGAAGCTCGATCGTGCCGCAGCCGACCAGGCGCTGCCAGAACGGGAGCACCAGTTTTTTGTCGGAGACCTTGTAGAGGTCAATCTCGTCCTCTTCGAGTTTGAAAAAGCCTGTGCGCGTTATGAATTTGGTTTCAGTCAGCATATAGGTGGTGAATGTCCACGGCAGACCGAAGATCACGCGTCTTCTGTCGCGCCAGATGTAGTCATACGGTTCTTTCTTCTTCTTTTTTGCCATGATGGGTACGCTCCTTTCAGTTTCAGAGATCAATTACGGTGATGCCGGACGGATCAGCATCCGCGGTGACGGAAGTACCGGCTGCGGTGATGCGGAACCTGCGGCTTGTCGGGGGATATGTAACGGTAATGCGGCTGCCCTCGCGCTTTGCGGTGATCGTCAGATCAAGCCCGCCTTCTGCACGGTAAAGGTCAGCGGAAACGGTGCTTCCGTCCCGCAGACCGCAGAGCAGAACCTCAGCATTTTCGAGATAATCATAGCAGACATCCTCGCGGAAACCGCCGAGCACGAGGATGGTGTCCGGTTTCACGTAGAGCGGCATCTGTAGATAATTGCAGGTGCGGGTGATCCAGCGCTCGCCGCGGACGATTTCTCCGCCGAGCAGGTCAAACCATTCACCGGCGGGGAGATAGAACTGCACGGTGCCGTTTTCGTCGAAAACCGGCGCACAGAGCAGACTGTCACCGAGCATATACTGCCGGTCGAGCGTGTGGCACGCGGGATCGTCTGCAAAATCCAGCACCATCGCACGCATCATCGGGATGCCGGTCTGATGCGTTTTGTTTGCCTGTGCCCAGAGATACGGCATGAGCCTGCCCTTGAGCTTCGTGAAGAACCGCAGGACAGCGCATGCATTTTCGGGATTTGCCGGATCGTCCTCCTCGTATGCCCACGGCACGCGGTAGGAGGTGGAGCCGTGCAGGCGGGAGTGGGTGCTCATGAGCCCGAACGCCACCCAGCGTTTATAGACATCTGCGGAGGCAGTCTGTTCAAAGCCGCCGATATCGTGGCTGAAAAAGCCAAAGCCGGAGGCACAGAGCGAAAGTCCGCCGCGCAGTGTTTCTGCCATTGCGGAATATTCCGCAGCACAGTCACCGCCCCAGTGAACGGGGAATTTCTGACAGCCGGCGGTTGCGCTGCGTGCAAAGAGCACGGCCTTGTCCTTTCCGACACAGGATTCCAGTGCCTCAAAGACGCATTTATTATATAAATATGTGTAGTAGTTGTGCATTGCAGCCGGATCGGAGCCGTCGTAATAGACAACATCCGTCGGGATGCGTTCGCCGAAATCAGTCTTGATCGCAGTCACACCGTCGGCACAGAGCTTGCGGATACCGTCCGCAAACCACGCATAAGCGGCAGGATTCGTGAAATCCACGATTGCCATGCCGGGCTGCCACATATCGGTCTGGAAGATACTTCCGTTTTTGGTGCGGAGGAAATATCCTTTTTCCATGCCCTCGTCAAAGAGCACGGATTCCTGCGCGATATATGGATTGATCCAGACGCAGATGCCGAGGTTTTTCTCGTTTCTGAGCCGTGCGAGCATGCCCTTGTGATCGGGGAACATTTCCTCATCCCAGGTGAAGCTTGTCCATGTATACGCCTTCATCCAGAAACAGTCAAAGTGAAACATCTGCAGCGGGATCCCGCGCTGATGCATGCCGTCGATGAAGGAACAGACGGTTTTTTCGTTGTAATCGGTTGTAAAGGAGGTGGAGAGCCAGAGCCCAAGCGATTTTGCCGGCGGGAGCGCAGGCTTTCCGGTGAGATCGGTATAGACGCGCAGGACATCTGCGGGGTTTTTGCCGCCGATGAGGAAATATGCGAGCGATTCGCCCGGAACGGTCATGCTGACCTTGGAAACGGTGTCGGATGCGACTTCGTAGCTGACGGCGCCGGTCTGGTTTGCAAATACGCCGTAGCCGCGGGAACTCAGATAAAATGGTACGCATTTGTAGCTTTGATCGGAGCAAGTTCCGCCGTCCGCATTCCTGGTTTCAACGGTCTGCCCGTTCTTGACAAAGGGCGTGAATTTTTCGCCGAAGCCATAGATATACTCGCCGACGGAGAGCGTGAGCTGTTCGCGGACATAGGCGGTGCGTTTGTCAGAGGGAAGCGCCCAGAAGCTGTTGTCCATTGCGGATCTGCGGCGGTTTTCGGCAGCGTAGGCGTTTTCCTGGATGTAGGATGCTGCGCGCCAGCCGCCGCCGGTCAGATGTCTGCTGTCATAGGAGAACTGCACATCCCAGTTTTCGCCTTTGCGGACAGTGACGGCAGTCTTGCCGGAAATCAGTGTGACGGCATCATCCGTTTCTGTGATCACGGGCTGAAAACTGCTGTCCTCACAAAGCTCAAATTTCGGCTCGCGGTTTACAGCGCCCTTGTGATGGACGATCTGAACCTTGATCGTGTTTTCCAGTGTCGATGTGTATGTGATCTCCAGCGTGACACCGCCGAGCGTCATCGCGCGGTTGAAGATCTTCTGTGAGGCGGCAAGCACACGGATCGAATTGGCTGTCACCCTGATATCGAAGGGCTGAACAGCATAATCAACGGTCACGCCGCGGCGGTTGAGCCAGAAGCCGTCTGCAAATTTCATAGCAACCTCCAGGATGGGGAATCCCCCGTCTATACTCTATAATAAGAATTATACCATAGCAGGGCGAAAAAGTCAAGGCGCAGAAAATGCTTTGCCTGGGATTTCTAAAGTTCGGTTTGTGAAAAGAGACGGCAATCGGGAAACGGGATTCGTGCGATTCATATAAATCATAGAACAGAAAGCGATGGGCTTTGCGTTTAATATGCTGTAAATACTTGATTTTTTGGAGGATATCTGGTATAATACTATATGGATTGAAGCACTGCACTGTGCGGAGGGGGGATGCCGGGATGAACACCGGGAAGCTCACAAACATGCTGCTGCAGAGAACACTCAATGCGGACGGCGCATTTTCCTTTGAATGGACGCTCGGCATGTTTCAGATCCGGTCTGAAAACGGACAGCCCGTTTCCCGCACGCAGGATGCCAAGCTGGAACAGGATGCCGCCGAGATGCGCGCGTGGGCTGAGCAGTATCCCATGCTGAATGTGACTTATCCGCAGACGAAAATAGCTTCGGTCAATGATCCGCTGTGCAAAGGCTGCTGCACGGAATCGTTCCGGCTTGCTGCAAAGATCAGCGTGACTGAGGGGTTCATCGCGGAACAGACCGGTGCCGCATTCCGCAAAACACTCGCGAAAGAATGGGGCGCGAATGTCACGGCGCTGACGGATGCGATTGCAAAACTGCTCAGACGGCACGAATTCCGCACGCGGCGGCTCTTTGGGAAATCGCTGACACGAGGAAAATGCATTGTTTCGGTATCGGCGGAGAAAGTGCATTCGGAGATCTGGATGCTTCCCTATTCGCGCTTTTCGCTGTACCCGCTGCTCTGGGATCGTGAGATCTGCGGGATGGCGGTGCTGCTGCGGGAGCGCCTGCACACGGTATTTGCGGAGGAGTACGGCGCACAGGTCTCGCTGCGGATTATCAGAAATGAACGGGAACAGCGCTGTATGCTGATCCCTGAGATCATACCAACAGAAGAGGATTCAGAATGACAACAGCAATTTCAAATTCTCCGGCGGAAACGCATGAGATCGCAAAACAGCTCGGAAAAACGCTCAGAAAGGGCGACTGTGTTGCGATGCTCGGCAATATGGGCGCCGGAAAAACGACATTTACACGCGGGCTCTGCGAAGGGATCGGTCTGCCGGATATGGTCTCCTCGCCGACCTTTGCGCTGGTCAATGAGTATCACGCGGAGGGATGCATTTCCGTTTATCATTTCGATATGTACCGCGTGACCTCGCCGGAAGCGCTGGAATCGACCGGCTTCTGGGATTATCCGCTGTCAGACGGCATTTTTGTGATCGAATGGGCGGAGAATATCATGGATTCCCTGCCGGAAAACTGCATCCGCGTGACACTGACGGGCAGCGGAGACGAGCCGCGCACGGTCACGGTGGAAAGGAGCGAAGAACATGATCCTTGCAATTGATACATCCGGCAGAACAGCATCTGCGGCGGTCGTTTCAGACGGCGTGCTGCTCGGATACCGGATGCTCTATACGGAGCGTTCCCATTCACAGATCCTGCTGCCGACCGTGAAGCAGCTGCTTGCCGAAACGGGGCATACCGTGCAGGATGTGGATATTTTTGCGGCGGCGGACGGCCCCGGTTCCTACACCGGTCTTCGCATCGGCATTTCGGCTGTGCAGGCGCTCTGCTTTGCGGGCGGAAAGCGGTGTGTCGGCGTTTCGACGCTGGAGGGACTTGCGTGGAATCTCTGCGGCAGAAGCGGTATCCTCTGCGCATGTATGGCGGCACGGCAGGATCTCTGCTACTGTGCCTTTTTTGAGAGTGACGGCGTCACGGTCTCACGGCTGACGGAGGATGCTGTGATGCATTCTGCGGACATTGCCGCGCAGATCGACCTATATAACGAACCGGTGATGATCATCGGAGACGGGATTCAGCTGATGCGGAAGATCAGCCCGGATTTTCTGGGTGCTCCGATGCATCTCTGCTATCAGTCGGCGTGCGGCATAGCACTCGCGGCGATGCAGGGAACACCGGTCGGACCGGATGAACTGACCGTCCGGTATCTGCAGGAAGTCAAGATCGGCTGAAGGAGGTGAAAATACATGATAGCAATCGGAAGTGACCACGCTGCGGCGGAGCTCCGGCACGTTGTTGCGGCATATTTGGATGAGCACCAGATTCCGTATATCGACTGCGGCACCGACAATTCGCCGAGCGATTATCCGGTCATCGGCAAGGCAGTCTGCGAGAAAATCCAGAACGGCGAGGCGGAGATGGGCATTCTGCTCTGCGGTACCGGTATCGGCATGAGCCTGACCGCAAACAAGATGCGCGGCATCCGTGCAGCAGTCTGCTCGGAGACGTACAGCGCAAAGTACACGAGACTTCACAACAACGCAAATGTGCTCTGCATGGGCGCACGTGTCGTCGGCAGCGGTCTGGCGCTGGAAATCCTTGAGGTCTTCCTCAACACGGAGTTTGAGGGCGGCAGACATCAGCGCCGCATCGACATGGTGATGGAGCTGGAAAACAAATAAGATGAGGAAAATTTGAGAAGCGAGATTGCAGAGCGGTTCTCCGGTCTGAAGCAGGGGAACGCAATGCAATTCTGCATTTCTCAAAACGAAGAATGTTTTTGGGGGTTACCATAATGAATAAAAAAAGAATCACTGCCATGCTGCTTGCAGCTGCGCTTTGCGCAGGGACTGTACCGGCTGCCGGTGCATCCGCAGCAATGGATCCGATCAAAGTGGAATTTGAATCCGGCACGCTGACCGACTGCGAAGAACGCGAGCCAATCACATGGGAAAAGGTGGACGAGGACGGCTTCGGCAATCCCTGCGATATGACGGGATGGTCGGGCGATGCCTACGTCTACATCGACCGCAAGGATGCGACGGCGGCGGTCAAGGTGACTGTGCCGGAGGATGGCTTTTACGGGCTGACCATTTCGTATATTCAGTGCTTCGGCAATCCCGAAAAGCCGGATAAAACACAGTATCTGCTGGTGAACGGCGTTTCACAGGGCGAGATCCTGTTCCCGTTCAATTCCGGCAAGGGATGGGAAGAACTGCCTGCGGGCTATGTCTATCTCAAAAAAGGCGAAAACGAGATCGCAATCAAGAGCTACTGGGGCTACACGTTCCTTGATTATATCAAGCTGACCGAAGCGCCGGCATATCTGACCTCGTTTGAGCCGGCAGAATCGCCCTGCGACAAGAATGCGTCTCCGGAGGCAAAAAAGCTTTATGCCTACCTCCGCAGCGTTTACGGAAAGCATATTCTTTCCGGACAGCAGGAATACTGCGGCTCGCATAATTATAATAAGGATGCGCACCGCGACGATGACAAGATTGATTATCTCGTGGACAATGAAGCGGAATTTGAGTACATTCAGGAGAAAACCGGAAAACAGCCGGCAATCCGCGGCATTGATTTCCTGTTCTACAACACCACACAGCCTTATTTTGATGATGCACCGGAGCGCGTTGTGGCGTGGTACAAGGACAAGGGCGGCATTCCGACGGTCACGTATCACTGGAATGTTCCGTGTGACGGCAAGGACAGCAAGGACGCAGCGTTTTATGTGGCATCGACCGGAAATACGCCGTCTACCAATTTCAGCGTGACCAAAGCGGTGGAAGAAGGTACATGGGAGCATGAGAAAATTGACGAGGATATCGCTCTGCTTGCCGAACAGCTTAAAAAGGCAGCAGATGCAGGTGTTCCGATCTTGTTCCGACCGCTGCACGAAGCCGAGGGCGGCTGGTTCTGGTGGGGTGCAGAGGGCGCAGAACCGTGCGTCAAGCTGTACCGCTATCTCTATCAGCAGCTGACCGAGAAATACGGTCTGCACAATCTGCTATGGATTTGGACGGGCTCGACCTCCGCACACGCATCGGAATGGTATCCGGGCGATGAATATGTTGATTTCATCGGCTGCGACAAGTATAACGCGATCAACAACAACGATCCGAACCCGAGCGCGATTTCCGCGACTTTCTATTCGATGGTCTCTCAGACCGAAGGACAGAAGATGGTCGTCATGAGCGAAAACGATACGATCCCGTCGCTCAGCAATCTGCTTGCGGAAAAGGCGGCATGGCTCTATTTCTGCCCGTGGTATCAGCGCTATCTGACCGGACTGAACGATCCGGCAGAGTTGAAAACGATCTACACGAGCGAATACTGCATTACGCTTGATGAGCTGCCCGATTGGTCGACCTATGATCCGGCGCTTCCGGTTTCAACGGAAACCAAACCGGCGGAGACGACCAAAGCGTCCGGTACAACGACAGCTTCCGGCAGCACCGTGACGACGACGGCCGGAAATGCTGCGCGTAAGAAGGGCGATGCAAACGCGGACAACACAGTCACCGTGGCAGATGCGGTGCTGATGGCGCGGATCGGCGCTGAGGATACCGGAGCAACGATTACGGAGCAGGGCAAGGCGAATGCCGATATCAACGGCGACAGTAAGATTGATTCGGATGATCTGGTCGCTGTGCTGAAATATCTGGCAGGACTTTTGAAAACACTCGATGAGGCAGTGTGAAACCGGCTTCTTGCTGACAGATTCGGTGTGAAATCAGGTTTTTGAAAAAATAGCCAAAAAATCACTTCGCCGTCCGTGCAAAATCTACAATGTGCGGACGGCGTATCTCTTGACAAAATTCGCAAATTCGTGTATAATAGTTAAGCCGCATGTTGTATGGTCTATAAGACGGAGCAATCCGCACCGTACACAGCGAGATTATGGAAAAGGCAGGTGCCAAAGAAACCATGTATGCAGTCATTATGACAGGCGGTAAGCAGGTGAAGGTCGAGGAGGGCAATATCATTCGTATTGAGAAGCTCGACGCAGAGACCGGCTCTACCGTGACGTTCGACAAGGTCGCAGCAATCGGCGATGACAACGGTCTGACCGTTGGTGCTCCGACTGTTGCCGGCGCAACCGTCACCGCGAAGGTGCTCGGCAGCGGCAAGGGTAAGAAGGTTCGCGTCTTCACCTACAAGCCGAAGTGCGGTCAGAAAAAGGCTCGCGGTCACAGACAGCCGTTCACCCAGGTTCGCATTGAGTCCATCGCAAAATAAGTGATATGCAGATCAAATGCAGTTTATCGAAAGCGGAGAGTATCTGACG
>JAFZPL010000135.1 GCA_017550355.1 Oscillospiraceae bacterium
CATTCTGCCGAGCTCACGGGTGGTGAGAGCGATGTCGACATCCGGATAGCCGGAAGCGGACTGGTTGTCTCTGGTGCGCTCGAACTTCTTTGCGGTACACGGCATGATGGAAACGGAAACGATATCCTTCGGATCCCAGCCCATCTTCTGTGCGTAGTAGGTCTTGATGATTGCGCCCTGCATCTGCTGCGGGGACTTGCAGGTGGAGAGATTCGGGATCAGATCCGGGAAGTAGTGCTCCAGGAACTTGACCCAGCCCGGAGAGCAGGAGGTGATCATCGGGAGCGTGCCGCCCTTGGTGACGCGCTCGATCAGCTCGGTGCCTTCCTCAAGGATGGTGAGGTCTGCGCCGTAGTTGGTGTCGGTCACGACATCGAAACCGAGACGGCGCAGTGCTGCTGCCATCTTGCCCTCGACATTGGTGCCGATCGGGTAGCCAAACATTTCGCCCAGGCCTGCACGGACAGACGGAGCCGTCTGCACAACAACATGCTTGGTCGGATCTGCGATTGCAGCAAAGACTTCATCGGTGAAGTCCTTCTCGGTGAGTGCGCCCACCGGGCAGACCGCGATGCACTGACCGCAGGAGACGCAGGAGGTCTCGCCGAGGCCCATGTTGAACTGCGAGCCGATGTTTGTGATGAAGCCGCGCTCGTTTGCACCGATGACGCCGATGCCCTGGGTAACTGCACATGCAGCAACGCAGCGGCGGCAGAGGATGCACTTGCTGTTGTCGCGGATCATATGTGCTGCGGAATCATCGATCGCATACTCGGTGCGCTCGCCCGCATAGTAGTTGTCGTCCTCGATGCCGAGGTCGTTTGCGAGCTGCTGGAGCTCACAGTTCTTGGATCTCACGCAGGAAAGGCACGTCTTGTCGTGGTTGGAGAGAAGAAGCTGCATGGTCTTTCTTCTGGAATCCAGAACCTTCGGGGAATTAGTGAGGACTTCCATGCCCTCGGAGACCGGGTAAACGCAGGCTGCGACAAGGCGGAAGCCTCTGCCCTCGTTTGCCTCGACGATGCACATACGACATGCGCCGATCTCATTGATGTCCTTCAGATAGCAAAGCGTCGGGATGGTAACGCTCGCTGCGCGTGCGGCTTCCAGAATGGTTGAGCCCTTCGGCACCTGAACCGCGAAGCCGTTGATTTTCACATTGATCATATCACTCATGCTTAGAACGCCTCCTTACTGCTTGCTGATCGCCTTGAACTTACACTTCTCCATGCACGCACCGCACTTGACGCACTTTGCAGGATCAATTGCGAAGGATGCGAGCTTATGACCGGGAGCGGTGTAGTCAGATCTCTCGATCGCGGAAGCCGGGCACTGCTTTGCGCACATGCCGCAGCCGATACATGTATCCTTGTCGATCACGAACTGCAGCAGGGACTTGCAGACGCCGGCCGGGCACTTCTTATCGACGATATGTGCGATATATTCATCACGGAAGAAGCGGAGGGTGGAAAGCACCGGGTTCGGTGCAGTCTGACCGAGACCGCAGAGAGAGTTTGCCTTGATATACTGGCAGAGCTCTTCCAGCTTGTCGAGATCCTCAAGCGTGCCGTTGCCCTTGGTGATCTTGTCAAGGATCTCATAGAGACGCTTGGTACCGATACGGCACGGTGTGCACTTGCCGCAGGACTCGTCCATCGTGAACTGGAGGAAGAACTTTGCGATATCGACCATGCAGTTGTCCTCGTCAAGAACGATCAGACCGCCGGAACCGATCATGCAGCCGATCTTTGCGAGGGAATCATAGTCCACATTGACATCGTAGTGCTGTGCCGGGATACATCCGCCGGAAGGACCGCCTGCCTGTGCAGCCTTGAACTTCTTGCCGTTCGGGATGCCGCCGCCGATCTCCTCGATGATCTCGCGGAGCGTGGTGCCCATCGGCACTTCGACCAGACCGGTGTTCTTGATCTTGCCGCCCAGTGCGAAGACCTTGGTGCCCTTGGAGTTGCCGATACCCATAGAGGAGTACCACTTCGCGCCCTTCAGAATGATCTGCGGGACGTTTGCGTAGGTCTCGACGTTGTTGAGGATGGTCGGCTTCTGGTACAGACCTTTTTCTGCCGGGAAAGGCGGACGCGGACGCGGCTCACCGCGGTTGCCCTCGATGGAGGTCATCAGCGCGGTCTCCTCGCCGCAGACGAATGCGCCTGCACCGAGACGAAGGTCGATATCGAACTTGAATCCGGTGCCGAAGATATCTTCACCGAGCATGCCCTCTTCGCGAGCCTGCTGGATCGCGATGCGGAGACGCTGAACAGCGATCGGATACTCTGCACGGACATAAATATAGCCCTGACATGCACCGATTGCATAGCCGGCACTGGTCATCGCTTCCAGCACAACATGCGGATCGCCTTCCAGAACGGAACGGTCCATGAATGCGCCGGGGTCGCCCTCGTCAGCGTTGCAGCAAACATACTTGATATCAGCATCCGGCACGATGTTTCTTGCGAGCTTCCACTTCATACCGGTCGGGAAGCCGCCGCCGCCTCTGCCGCGCAGACCGGAGTCCAGAATCTCCTGAATAACAGATTCCGGCGTCATCTCGGTCAGGACTTTGTGCAGAGCAGCATAGCCGTCGCGTGCAATGTATTCCTTGATATCCTCCGGGTTGATCACGCCGCAGTTACGGAGTGCAACACGGTTCTGCTTGCCGTAGAATTCGGTTTCATTCAGAGCCTTGATATGGTCAGAGCCCTCTGTTACGGTCTCATCATAAAGGAACTCCTTGACAGGGTTGCCGCCGATGAGGTGTTCTTCGACAATGCGCGGGATCATTTCCATCTTGACGTGGGTATAGAAAGCGCCTTCCGGATAAACGATCATGATCGGGCCGCGCTCGCAAAGGCCGAAGCAGCCGGTTCTCACAACAAAGATCTTTTCTTCGATGCCCTTTTCCTTGAGCATTTTTTCCAGCTCGTCTGCAATCTTCATCGAGCCGGAGGATGTACATCCGGTACCGCCGCACATCAGGACATGCTTCTCGTACTTTGCACCGTCCTGCTTTTCGCCCAGACGGGTAGCAATTTCAGCAGCCATTGCTTCCTTGATAGCGGTGAGGTCCTGCAAATTCTTCATATTAAACCTCCTATTGTGCTATGCCCTGTGTGTCAGTCGGCATATTTTGCAAGAATTTCTCTGAGCTCTTCGGGCTTGCCGGTCAGTCTGCCGTACACCTCATCATTGATGGTGACGACCGGAGCCAGACCGCATGCACCGACACAGCGGCAGTCATCAAGCGAGAACTTGCCGTCGTTGGTAATTGCACCGCTCTCGATGCCAAGCAGCTCCTGGAGCTTTTCCATGACAACGCCGGAACCCTTGACGTAGCAGGCGGTGCCGAGGCAGACAGAGATGCGGTACTTGCCCTTCGGAGACATGGTGAACTGCGCATAGAAGGTTGCAACGCCGAAGACCTTTTCCAGCGGAACATTCAGCTCCTCGGAAATGATGCGCTGCACCTCGATCGGGAGATAGCCGTAGATCTCCTGTGCCTTCTGCATGACAGGCATGAGACATCCGGGATCATCTCTGAGCGCGTCGATGGTGGCGCGGAGCTCCTGTTCCTGCTCTGCGGTCCCGGTAAACGGGATGGTAGCAATTTTCTTTGCCATATGAATAGTTTCCTCCTTTTTTCACAGGATCGGATATTGAAAATATTATGAATCGGGGCGGCAGATCGTATGCCGCCGGGATCTGACCGGAGCGGGCTGCATCTGTCCTTTGTGAACGCACAAAAAAAGTGCGCACCGGAAAGGTGCATACGACTCCATTCAGTATTATAATATGAATCGGCGCAAAAGTCAAGATGTAAAATGCACAACATTTTCCGCGGGTTTTCGGCATAATTCACACAACAACGGGTGTGAACCCCATAAAATGCGCATGGGTACGTGATTTCAATTTGATAGTTGGTATATCAAATTGTATTTCTGTGGCGTACAGTTGTAGTGCGGTGAAAAAATATTCAGAAAATATTCAGGATTCGGTATAAAACAGTCTTTTTTTCGCCGTATCTGCCCGCAAAAAGCCCCATTTTAATCCGACTTTTTCCGTGGGTTTACAGGATGTATATTCTATCGGCAATCTGCCATTCCGCCGGCGCTCTTTTCCGTATTCCGATCTAAAATCATCCTGCCGGCGCATCGCGTCATGCACGCGGCGCGTTTGCCGCATAATCCAGCCGCACCAGTGCCTTTCCGTTCGGCAGTGATTCGGATGCGCGGAAAACCGCACTGTATCCGACAGCTTTCATCGCCGCTTCCAGCACATCCTCCTCCATCTGACAGTGAACGGCATCCAGCCCGTCGAACGCATGCAGATAGGGCGAATCCGATACCCACTGCGCTTCATCCGTGTTGATCTGGATCACGCAGGACACATGCGCAGACTGTGTCTGCTGCAAAACGCGCTGATAATTTGCATAGCCGACATATTCGATCAGCAGATCGGCAATCACAAGATCTGTATGCGGGAGTCCGGTCTTTTCGGCTGTCAGGTCTGTGCAGATGCAGTGCAGGCGCCCGTGCAGACCGGGGAATCTTGCTTCGGTCTCACGGAGATATTCCGAATTCACATCGACTGCATAGACAGCGGCATATTTCGCAGGATCAATATGCTCCAGACCGTTTCCGCCGGCTATGCCGAGAATCATAACGCTTTCCGCGGGATATGCGTTCAGCTGCTCCCGCATCATGCTGTTCAGTGTTTGCAGCTGCCGCACGGTATCCAGACGCATATGCGCCTCATAATCGGACAGCCGGATCGTTTTCCAGGGATTCTCCATTGTGTTCACCGCATTTCCCGTTTATCAATGAGTGCAAATTCTGTCGGGGCGATCAGCAGCCCCAGTTCATGAACGAATGCATCGCAGATCTCCACACCCGCGACACTTCGCGTTTTCAGATAGCGCTTCTGCTCCAGAATAAAAAAGCAGAAGGGCGTTTTGCCGGGATATTTGCAGCAGAGTGCCGCAATCTCCCGCAGCAGATCCGTCTGCGCAGCAGAAGCCTTCACGCAGAGCATTTTCCCGGCAAGATATTCCGCAAAGACCGTTTCCGGCATGATACCCTCTGCGATCAGGCGCGATTCGCCGTCCTGCTGCTGCATTTTTCCGTTGATGAAGAGCACCGTGTCCGGCTGGATCAGCTTCTTCACCTGCGGATACAGCGAAGGGAACACGATGCACTCCATCGCGCCGGAGGGATCCTCCGCTGTGAGATAACACATGGCACCGCCCTTTTTCGTGGTATGCTCCCGTGCATCTGCCGCAATACAGAGCAGCATGACCGGCTTGCCGTCCGGCACGGAACGGAGTGCGGCAATATCCGGCATGCGCAGAAGCCGCTGTGCCGCCTGCCATTTTGAGAGCGGATGCCCGGAGAGGAACATCCCCGCTGCCTCCTTCTCCATTTGCAGAAGAACGGGTTCGGGATATTCCGGGACGGCGGGCGGCTGCATCTCCGCAGACGGCTCCTGTTCCGCTCCGCCGAACAGCGAAAGCTGACCGGAAACCGCCTGCCGGCTCTGATTCATCGCACCCGCAATGATCTGTTCAAAGCAGGCGATCATCTGCCGCCGGTTCCAGCCAAGCCCGTCAAATGCGCCCGCACGGATCATGCTCTCGACCGTGCGCTTGTTGAGCTCCCGTCCCGCATTGCGCGTGCAGAAATCCTGTAAGCTGCGGTATACACCGCCGCTTTCCCGCTCCCGCAGAAATGCCGTGAGCGCATTTTCGCCGATGCCTTTGACCGCGCAGAGCCCGAAGCGGATCGCGTCGCCGTCTGCGCAGAATCCGCCGATGCTGCTGTTGATATGCGGCGGCAGGACACGGATGCCGTGTGCGGATGCGATCGAGATATACTCCATCAGTTTATCGGTGTTCGCGATCACGGAGTTCATGAGCGCGGAAAGATATTCCTTCGTGTAGTTCGCTTTGAGATAGGCGGTCACATAGGTGATCCGCGCATAAGCGGCGGCATGGGATTTGTTGAAGGCATAGCTCGCAAACGCCGCCATCCGGTCGAAGATGCGGTTTGCGGTGTCCTCCGGTACGCCGTTCGCGATGCAGCCGCAGCAGCTTTCGTCACCGTGAATGAATGCGGCACGTTCCTTTTCCATCTGGTCGTGCAGCTTTTTCGCCATCGCCCGCCGCACCAGATCCGCTCTGCCGTAGGAATAGCCCGCCAGCGAACGGCAGATCTCCATGACCTGCTCCTGATAGACGATACAGCCGTAGGTCTCGCGGAGGATCGGTTCGAGCAGCGGATGGTCATAGCGCACGGATGCAGGATCTGCACGGTATGCGAGATACTGCGGGATCGAATCCATCGGCCCGGGACGGTAGAGCGCAAGCAGAACGCGGATATCCTCCATATTGCGCGGCTTCATCTTCACCAGTACCCGTCGCAGACCGTCCGATTCCAGCTGAAAGACGCCGATGCTTTCGCCGCGGCCGAGCATTTCAAAGACGGCGGCATCATTCTCCGGAATATGCTCTGCGGAAAAATCCGGCTCTCTGCGCCGGATCAGGCGTTCAGCGGCACGGATCACGGTCAGATTGCGCAGGCCGAGGAAATCCATTTTCAGCAGGCCGAGCTTTTCAAGGACGGTCATGGTATACTGTGTCACGGTTGTGCCGTCGCTCGATTGCAGCGGGACACGCTCCGCGACCGGCACGGGCGAAATGACCACGCCGGCTGCATGCACCGTCACATGGCGCGGCATCCCCTCCAGCGCGGATGCATGCCGGAAAAGCTGCTGCACTTCCGCCTGTTCCGCGTACAGCTTCCAGAGCTCCGGCACCTCCGCAAGGGCGCGTTCCAGTGTGATTTTCGGATCCTGCGGGATCAGCTTGGCAATCCTGTCGCAGAGCGGACGCGGCAGATCCATCGCTCTGCCGGTATCGCGGATCGCCGCCTTTGCTTTCAGCGTATCAAAAGCGATGATCTGCGCAACGCGGTCGGCACCGTATTTCTGCGTGACATAATCAATCACGCGCTGTCTGCCCTCAATACAGAAATCAATATCAAAATCCGGCATGCTGTACCGCTCCGGATTGAGAAAACGCTCAAAGACCAGCCCGTTTTTCAGCGGATCAATGTCCGTGATGCCAATGCAGTAGGCGCATAGACTGCCCGCACCGGAGCCTCTTCCCGGCCCAACGGGGATATCATGGGTTTTCGCGTAATGCACAAAGTCCCAGACGATCAGAAAATAATCGACATAGCGCATCGTCTCGATCACGCTAAGCTCATAGTCCAGCCGTTCGCGTGCCTCCGTCGGCGGCGTGTCTCCGTACCGCTGATGCAGACCGTCTTCGCAGAGACGCCGAAAATAAGCGGTTGTATCAGTGATGCCTGCCTGATGATATTCCGGCACCTGAATTTTGCCGAATGTGAAATCGACCTTACACCGTGCCGCGATCTCCGCCGTGTTGCGCAGCGCTTCGGGGCAGTCAGCGAACAGTGCGTTCATCTCCGCAGTCGATTTCAGATATGCCTCGTCATTCTGCGGCGCCATGCCGGAGGGCGCAGAAAGAGATGTGCCGGTCTGAATGCAGATGAGCAGGCGCTGTGTCACGGCGTCCTCCCGACGGAGAAAATGCGCATCGTTCGTCGCAGCAAGCGGGATGCCCGTTTCTTTTGCAATGCGTTTCAGTCCGCTGATCAGCCGCAGATCGTCCGGCAGACCGTGATTCTGCAGCTCCAGATAGTAATGCCCCGCGCCGAACAGTGCTGCGTAACGCAGTGCTGTTGCCTTTGCCGCATCATATTCATCCTCCGCAAGCAGACGCGAAACCTCGCCGTTCATGCAGCCTGACAGCGCGATCAGCCCCTCGTGATATTGTGTCAGGAGATCCCAGTCTGCACGCGGTTTGCTGTAAAAGCCCTCCGTACATGCTTTTGAGACGATCTGCATGAGATTCTGATAGCCCTGCTGATTTTCGCAGAGCAGTACCAGATGAAATGGCTTGCGGTCAAGCGCAGTCTCCTTGTCAAAGCGGGAACGCGGCGCAACATAGACCTCGCAGCCGATAACAGGATGGATGCCCGCTGCCTGTGCCGCAAGATAAAAAAGGACGGCACCGTACAGAACGCCGTGATCCGTGATCGCAACGGCAGTCTGACCGTTGGCCTTGACCTGTTCCATGAGCCTGTCGATCCGGCATGCGCCGTCCAGCAGAGAATATTCTGTGTGAACATGCAGATGCACAAACGGTTCCATGTGCCTGCTCCTTTCCGTGAATGGATTCCCTTCCATTATACCGCAAAACGCGCCGAAATGCAAGCGTTCCCCTGTCAAGCTCTTGTTTTTTCAGGCGAGATGTGATATAATGGTATCGGTTTCAATTCTACCGATGGAGGGATCAGCCTTGTCTGTTGATTATACAAAAAAATCGACCTATTTCTATGATCTGCCGCAGGAACGCATCGCGCAGACACCCGTCACCCCGCGCAGCGCATCCCGCCTGCTTTGTCTTGACCGGCAGAGCGGAGCGATCGCGCACCATCATTTCTATGAGCTGGGTGATTTTCTCAAGCCCGGCGACCTGCTCGTGATGAACGATTCCCGCGTGCTGCCGGCGCGTCTGTACGGCGTAAAAGCCGAAAACAACACGCCGATCGAATTTCTGCTGCTGAAACCCGTTGCGGAAAAGCAGTGGGAAATTATCTGCAAGCCCGCCAAAAAAGCAAAGCCAGGCACGGTTTTCTCATTTGGAGACAAGCTGACCGCAACCGTGCTGGATGTCACCGAAGACGGCGGCAGACTGGTGCAGTTTGAATGTGAGGGCAGCCTCTATGCCGTGCTGGATGAGATCGGTCAGATGCCGCTTCCGCCGTATATCACCGAAAAGCTCGCCGACAAAGACCGCTATCAGACCGTGTATGCGCGGGAACTCGGCTCCTCCGCCGCACCGACTGCCGGACTGCATTTCACACCGGAACTGCTTGCCTCTCTGCGTGAACAGGGCATCCGCGAAGCATTCGTCACGCTTCATGTCGGTCTCGGCACGTTCCGCCCGGTCAAGGAGGACGATATCCGCCGTCACCACATGCATATTGAGCACTACACCGTTCCGGCGGAAACTGCAGCAATGATCGCGGAAACAAAGAAAAACGGCGGGCGCGTGATCGCAGTCGGCACGACATCCTGCCGGACGCTGGAGGGCGCATTCGCCGCACACGGCGAGCTCTGTGCCTGCGAGGGTGACACCGGTATCTTCATTTATCCGCCCTATGATTTCAAGGTGATTGACGGGCTCATCACGAATTTCCACCTGCCGGAATCAACACTCATTATGCTGGTTTCCGCGTTTGCAGGCTATGACCATGTGATGCATGCCTACAAGACCGCCGTTGAAGAAGAATACCGTTTCTTCTCGTTCGGCGACGCCATGCTCATCCTCTGAGCCGGCTGTTCCGCATTCTGCCCCATAAGAGGAGTATCTCATGATGACTTTGATCTGTCCGGTCTGCGGTTCGCCCCTGACACCGGAACCTGCAAGATATCTCTGCACGAAAAATCATTCCTTTGACCGTGCAAAATCGGGCTATGTCAATCTGCTCATGCGTCAGAAGCACCGCCAGCGCGGAGATGACACTGCCATGCTTGCTGCGCGGCGCGATTTTCTCGATCAGGGATTTTACCTTCCGCTGCTGGATGCCGTCGCCGAAGCGATCCCGCAGAACACCGAAACGCTTGCAGACATCGGCTGCGGGGAGGGCTGGTATTCCTGCGGTCTGCTGAAACGCTTTTCTGCCGCATCGCTCGCCGGATTCGATATTTCACCGGATGCCGTGCGCTATGCAGCACAGCGTGCCAAAGCGGAGAATACGGCTGCGCGTTCCTGCTGGGCAGTCGCATCGGTAAACCATATTCCGCTTGCAGACGAAAGCTGCAGGTGCATCCTCAATCTGTTCGCGCCCTGTGAGCCCGCGGAATTCGCCCGCATCCTCGCAAAAGACGGACTGCTGATCCGCGCTGTCCCGCTGGAGCGCCATCTCTGGGAGCTCAAATGCGCCGTCTACGACGAGCCCTATGAAAACCGTCCTGTTCTGGCCGCACCGGAGGGCTTCACGCTCATTTCGCAGAAAGCGCTGCGCTATCCGATCAACGTTTCCGGTGATGCCCTGCACACACTCTTCGCCATGACGCCCTATGCACACAAGACCGCCCGCAGTGATGCCGCCAAGCTGGATGCGCTCACATCGCTCACTGTGACCGTAGAATTCGGCGTGCTGATCTGCAAAAAGCAGTGACGTGCACATATTTATTATATAACAAAATCCCCCGGCTCGCAAGGAACCGGGGGATCATTCATATCACTGCATTACGCGGAAAGCAGGCAATTAGCCGAGCTCTGCGAAATACTTGATGGTGCGGACCATCTGAGAGGTGTAGGAGTTCTCGTTGTCGTACCAGGAAACAACCTGAACCTCATAGAGATCATCAGCAATCTTTGCAACCATGGTC
>JAFZPL010000136.1 GCA_017550355.1 Oscillospiraceae bacterium
AATTTGCACCATATCCATCTGTACCCCATTTATAGGTGACACCAACAGTCGGGGTTACTAACTGTTCACCTGCATCAGCCGCTTCAGCAGTGATTGCCGTTTTCAGCAAATCTGCACTGTCAGCAACCGCAGGCAAACCGCCCGTGATGACGGTCAGCGCCATGACAGCCGCAAGCGTCTTTCTCACCATTTTGTTCATAGTTTTCCTCCTTATCGTCTCTTATGCACATTCCCGAATATGAACGGACACCCACTCCCCGCGCTCTCCTTGCGACGGATTGCCCGATTTCTGTTCATGCTTCTATTATAGCATATTTTTGGAAAATGCACATCGTACAAAAGGGAGGATACCGTGTAGAAATACAGCGGAGAAAAGCAAACGGTCTTTGGCGTTATATACAAATTCTGCGGATTCTGGCTCTCTTTATGCTTCGGGTGACGGATACTTCAGACAGCATGAGCCCCGGAACGGTTTGTCCCGGGGCTCAGTTTATCAGGAAATGATTTTACCGCGTTTCGGTCTCTGCTGTTTCGGCACGGGTGTTTCACTGCTGCTGCGGTCGGTAAAGACATGCTCCTCTTCTTCGGGGATTTCTTCTTTCTCCGGATTTTTCTCGCCCGTCTCCTCATAATAGGGATCAATGACGAATTTCTGGATCACCGGATAGTGGATGAACATGACCGTATAGCCGATAAACGCTGCGGGGTAGAACGCGAAGAAAAACGTGAAATAGCTGCTGAGGCAGAACAGGAACACTACCAGTGCGAGCCGCAGGGCAATCGTGAAAAGCGACAGCAGGCACTGCTTCGGGGAGAGCGCGGTCAGCATGAACGAATTCTTGAAGACCTGGCTCTTTTTCAGCTTGGTGACGACTGTCAGCGGCATCAGATAATAATTCATGAAGAGCAGGATCACGGCGACGGCGATGGAGATCACATAGGGAATATACACCGCTTTTGTGCCGGTTTTCTGTTCCAGCTCAGGATAAATGAAGAATCCCGTGTAGACGGACGCGATCATGATTGCGTCGATCACCCAGATCAGGAACGATGCGCCGAGATTTCGCGTGAAGCCTTTTTTGAATTCCTCGCCCATGAAAAACGCCTTGTCTAGCACGATCAGCCGCAGAACGCGCGTTGTGCCGGCAAGCGTCGGCCCTTCCAGCAGGAACTGGATCACCAGCATAATGACCGCCACGATATTGGTGAGCCCATTGTCTGTGGACATATAGACGATCGCGGCGCCGAGCAGCGGGAGGTGGAAGAGCGTGAAGATGAGGTTGAGATAGATCAGCTTTCCGAAATTGCGCCAGAGGATCTCCCAGTACCGGGCGAACGGCTTCTTTTTCGGCGCATATGGGTTAATGCCGGGACCGGGATTCTGATAGCCTCCAAAGAGACCCATAGTAACACTCCTTTTTTACGTCGAAGCCGAAACGAGCCATGTATTCATTGCCCAGCAGAGCAGCGTGTGGACGCCGGCAGCGATGAGCGCAAACAGGGTGAGCGTCAGCAGCTTGATGTACAGATGCGATTGTTTCGCGGTGATATCCGGATCAGATATGCCGCGGAAGAGGTAGCGTGCGGTGCTGTTTGCAAGGCGGACAGATTCAAGCGCCGCATTTGCGAGGATCAGAACCGAAGTAAAGCCGAACGGCAGCACCAGCACGGAGGCTGCGAAAAAGCCGTTTCCCGCGGAATACTGCATAAAACAGTCCGAAAGCGCATTGCCGAGCGCCATTCCGCGCAGTGCCAGGATCATGAGCGCGGCAGCCTGTCCGAACGCTGATGTGCTGCAAAACGGCATCAGGATCAGCATGGCGAGCGGCGGCAGTCCGGCGGTGAGGAAAACATCCCAGAGCGTGCGCTGTGCGGCACAGACGGGGAGTCCCTGCGTGAACAGCGGACTGACAGCAAGTGCGGGAAAGCGGCTGTGCAGGAAAATCCCCAGCACCGCACCGCTGACCGCAGGAAGCATCATCCGCTGCATCGGGCTGAACGGTTTTTTGAGACGGCATGTCCGGCAGGAAAGTGTCCGGAACAGCAGATGGTTCATCGCTTTCATATGGCATCCCTCCGATAGAGGGTATGCGGAATGCGGGAAAATTATGCCTTCTTTGCGCCTGCGAGCTCGTATGCGCGGTTGGTGCATGCTTCGCAGCATGCCTGCACGGCACCGGTGAGATCGCGGTCATTGAGCTGTGCCAGTCCGGCAAGCGTGGTGCCGCCGGGTGAGGAGACCATCTTGATGAGCTCGTCGATGGAGTAGCCGGAATCGGTGATCATTTTCGCGGAACCGATCATCGCCTGTGCGAACAGACGCTTTGCAGCGCCCTCGTCCATGTTTTCAGACTGCGCATAATCAAGGAATCCCTTTGCAAAGAGGTAGAGGAATGCCGGAGAAGAGCTGTTGACTGCGATAACCTCGCGCATTCTGTTCTCCGGTACTTCTTCCGCAATGCCGCATGTCGCGAACATCTTCTTTGCGAGCATGAATTCTGCGTCGGTGATGCCTGCGCACTTTGCGAGCGCCGTCGCACCGAGACCGAGCATCAGCGGGGTGTTCGGCATGACCAGAATGATGCGTGCATCCGGAATCGTGTGCGAGCGGATGAATTCTGCGGAAATACCCGCGCAGATGGAGATGATGACCTGTTCCTTGCGGAGCTTGATCGAATCAAGCACACCTGCCAGCACCTGCGGCTTGACCGCAAGCACGAGCATATCTGCCGCATCAGCGAGCGCCTGTGCGGATTCTGCGGGAATCACCTTGATATCGCTCAGGTTTGCGAGCTTCTGACTGTCAGTATCAAAGGCGAGGATCTCCTCGATCTCGCCCGAAAGAAAGATCTCCGATGCTGCAATGCCGCGCATCATGGCAGTGCCCATATTGCCGGCACCGAGAAAACCGAGTTTCATAGTAACATTCTCCCTTTATCAGTTGTATGCTGTCTTACACAGCAACATTATTATAGCATATTATAATGGAAAAAGCAAGACAGGAAAAGAAGTTTTCCGGCTTTGAGCTTATCATGAACGCGGTAAGGGCGCATGATCTTTTTCTGCGGTTTTATGCGGAATCAACCGACGATGTCGCGGAATGCGCGGTAAAATTCGCGGTAGAGGTACAGCGAACCGAGACCAATAACAGGTTTGCCCTCGCGGAGCGCCTGCCGGAGCGCATCCTCCGTGCTTTCACAGGCCGCAGCGGGGATGCCCGCATCTGTATATACGCGGGCAAGTGCTTCCGCGGAGAGCGCCCGCGGATTATCCGGCTGAACCGTGTAGATCTTGTATGCGAGATCGTGCAGCAGCACGGGATACTCCATATATTCCTTGTCTGCCATGACGCCTGTCACAAAGACAAGCGGACGGTCGGTGCCGAAATAATGCGCAAGACTTTTCGCGGTGATGCGCATGCCGTCCGGGTTGTGTGCGCCGTCGAACAGCACTGTCGGCGTATCGCACAGCAGTTCAAAGCGCCCGTGCCATTTGCATCCGGCAAGCCCCGCTCTGACCGCATCATTCGGCAGGACAACGCCCAGTCTGCGCAGAAGTCTGACTGCATCCAGCACCAGTGCGGCATTATCCGGCTGATAGAGTCCGAGCAGGGAGAGACGGAGTTCTCCGGAGGTGCTGCTGACGAGATCTGTCCCGTGCAAAGACGCCGATATGTCGGCGATCTGTGTGATGCGTGAGAAGAACGGCGCATGCTTTTCTTCCGCATACCGCCGGATCACGGAGACCGTTTCCGGATTGCGGCAGCCGCATAGCACGGGGCGTCCTTCCTTGATGATGCCCGCTTTGTGCTGCGCGATCTCCGCGAGGGTGTTTCCGAGAAATCCGGTGTGATCCTTGCGCACATTCGTGATGATGGAGAGCAGCGGCTGTTCGATGACGTTGGTACAGTCGGTGTCGCCGCCCAGACAGCATTCGATCACCGCAATTTCGCACTTTGCTTTCGCAAACAGCAAGTACGCTGCTGCCGCAAGAATCTCAAATTCCGTCGGCAGATCGGTCATCTGTTCCGCCTGTGCATGCACTGCGGTCAGTGTTTCAGCAATCTGTTCGTCAGATGCAGTTTTGCCGCAGATACGAAAATAATCGTTGATATCCAGAATCGCCGGTGTAGCAAAATGCCCTGTCCGGATACCAGCCGCGTTCAGAACAGACGCGAGCATGGCACCGACAGAGCCTTTGCCGTTTGTACCGGAAATGTGGATCACGCTGACCTGCTTCTGCGGGTCGCCGAGCCGGTGTACAAGCTCCTGCACACGTTCAAGCCCGAGCCTTGCGCCGCGTTTTGCGGCAAGTTTCAGATAATCCTTTGTTTCCGTAATATTCATCTTGTGTGTAATCTGTGGATCTGTTCCGCAAATGCGCGGTTTTTGAGAAGCATGACAATGATGGCGCTTTCCGCAGCGCCAATGGCAAGATACAGCGGAATGCGGGGCAGAACCATCGCGATCGAATACTGATAATAGACCATCAGACCGATGGATTTGATGATCATGGAGCCAAGCACATGTGCCGACATGACAGCGGCGACAATGCGCGGCATCTCTTTGGAGGAAAGCGGAAGCCGATAGACGAGACCGGCAGTCATGCCGATGCAGGCTGCGCCGACGGTAATGATCGGGTTGATCGCATAGCCGACGATGAGACAGCCGACAACATCAGCCAGAATACCCGTCACCACACCGGCGGGCGCACCCAGAAGGATGCCTGCCATCAGGATGGGGAGGTTCTCAAAGCTGATGCGGATCGGGCCTGCGGTGATTGAGAGCAGTTTGCCCAGGACAATGCTCATGGCTGCGAACAGCGCGAGCAGGATCAGGCAGCGCACATCTTTCAGTGCGGCTGCGTCGGAACGGACTGTGGTTGAATTTTTCATAAAAATACACTCCTTTGCACAATAACTGAATGCACAAAGGAGTGTTCCGGATTCCCTTATGCCTCAGCGGGATGCGGGGAATCCATCGCAAGCCGGTTCTTACAGCTTTTCGTCCGTCCGACAACTCCCCGTTCGGGCGGCACTTTACGCGGATTCCTCTACTCTGTAACACCGATGCGGAATGCAAACGGTGTGGCATTTGATGATATCAGATGCTGATGACCTGTGTCAGATCGTAAATATCGTCATCAAACGGCTTGGTCATCTTGAGTGCCTCCTGGATATCGTAGTCCACGAGGTCATTGCCGCGGATGCCGACGACACGGTTGCCGATGCCCTTCTCCAGCAGGTTGACTGCGTAGTTGCCCATGCGGGATGCGAGCACTCTGTCACGCACTGTCGGAGAGCCGCCGCGCTGGACATGGCCGAGAATGGTTGCGCGTGCTTCGATGCCGGTCTCCTTCTGGATGGTCTGTGCGATCTCCTCGGAGTGACCGATGCCCTCAGCAACGATGATGATGAAGTTCTGCTTGCCGATCTTGCGGGAAGCCTGCATCTTTGCGATGATGGCGTTGAGATCGTAGTTCTTCTCCGGGCAAAGGACTTCAACAGCGCCGCATGCAACAGCGGTGTTCACTGCGATGTAGCCTGCGCCTCTGCCCATGACCTCAACCACCGAGCAGCGGTCGTGGCTGTGAGAGGTGTCACGCAGCTTGTCCACCAGTTCCATGACGGTGTTCATTGCGGTGTCGTAGCCGATGGTTGCATCGGTGCTTGCGATATCGTTGTCGATCGTACCCGGCAGACCGATGCACGGGATCCCGTGGCGGGAAAGATCGCCTGCGCCGCGGTAGGAGCCGTCGCCGCCGATGACGACCAGGCCTTCAATACCGAGCTTCTTGCAGGATTCGACAGCCTTCTGAACACCTGCCTCCTCCTTGAATTCGAGACAGCGGGCGGTGAAAAGCAGGGTGCCGCCGCGCTGAATGATCGAGGAGACCGAGCGTGCGTCCATCTGGAACACATCACCGTTGAGCAGGCCGTTGTAGCCGCGTCTGATACCGATGACGTCCATGCCCTTGTAGAGAGCTGTTCTTGTGACCGCGCGGATCGCTGCGTTCATGCCCGGGGCATCGCCGCCGCTTGTCAAAACACCGATACGTTTCATAATATGGTAATCCTCCTTATTATCTGCCGATAGGGCAGCATCCATTCTGCATAACTCTGCTTATATATTGTACTACTTTTCGCCCCTGCTTGTCAAGGGCTTTTTTTGAATTGTTACGATTTTGCAATCAAAATTCCTCTTCCTGCTTCACAATATGTTCGCCCTGCATTCTGCGGCAGACAGCCTGATAGACTTTCTCGTCAATTTCCATGAGACAGCGCTTTCCGTCCTGAAATTTTACTGCAATTGTGTAGATGCCTTTTTTCTGCATCGCTTCGGATGCATGGAGACGAAGCGTGAGCAGACATGCCGGATCCAGAACGCCTGTGAGCAGCGGAGACTTGCCGGAGCGAATCATATCCTCGGTCAGCGTTTCAAATCCCGCAACGGTTTCGGGTGTCAGAAAGATATCCTCGATCTTTTTCATGGTGCCGGAGATATAAGCGAGCGCGGCGTTCATGCGGAACACGCGGCAGGATGCATAGTCACCGGCGAGGACGATATTTTTTGCAGATGCCATAGGGAACCCCTCCTTCATATGTGCTTGATAGTTTTATTATACCACGTATGATGCGAAATTGCAACCGCCGGAGACGGAAAAAACCGGAAAATTCACGGGTTCCGCAGCCGGTAAGTCAGATTATACTATTTATATATGTTATCAATAAAAAGCGCACCGACTTCTGAGCCGGTGCGCCTGCTGATCAGGATGCTGCTTTCGGGGCGGAAGAAGATGCTGCTGCAGCGGAGGAAGAAACTGTGCTTTCAGAAGAAAGTGCAGTTTCCGTGGAGACGGTTGTGTCGGAGGATACTGCTGAGGCAGTCGTGAGTTCTGCATCCTGCGGCACAGATGTTGTGGTGGCGGCGGGCAGTGGACCGCTGCATCCCTTTACCGTGAAATCGACTTCGATCTTCGTCCATTCGCCGAGCTTATCCGGATCAATGATCTGTGCGGAATACTCGCCGAATTCGCCGGTGACGGGGCCGTCGGCGGTATGGGCGTCTTTCGGAAATGCATTCACCCATTGGTTATAGATATTGGCACGCATTTCGATCTGGTTGTCCGAGGACGTATAATTCTTGGCGATCATCTCGACGGGTTTGCCGTCCTTGCGGATCTCGTTGATCTCGATGCACATGTGCGGATAGAGCAGGGAACCCTTGTTGATGACAACAGCGGCAAACTGGCAGCCGCTGACACGCAGATCGCCTTCCGGATCCTTGGTTGCGTCCAAGCGAAGGGCTTTCGTGTCGTTGCGCACGCTGACGGTGTACTGTCCGTCGCCGGTGATCTTCGCGACACCGGCATCGTAGCACATGCGCGGCATCTGGTACGAAGATTCAGCTTCGCCGGTGTATCCGATATAGACGCGGCCGTCGTTGATATAGAGAAATGCTTCATCGTCGGCTGCGGCAATGGCCGGTTCCAGCTCGATGGGCGCTGCGGATGTGACCAAAACGGTTTCCGAAGAAAGCTGCGTTCCGGTTTCTGGGGTTCCGGTGGTCACAGGGGCAGATGTTGTAACGGATGCTTCGGTCGTCTGCACGGGCTCGGAGGTTTCGCTGCCGGCGCATCCTGCACAGAGCACGGAAAGTGCTGCGGCGCAAAGCAGAGAGAAGGAGCGTTTGTATTTCATGAGAATAACCTCTTTCGGTAATTTTCTTTACTGATTGCTTAATATCCCGGTTGTCTGTACAGCCTATGCTTCAATGATACACGCTTTTGCAGAAAATTACAAGAGGGAAAGCAGACGAATAATGCCGAAAATTCGGTGTTGAAATGAAGCAGTATGACAAAATTTGAGAGACGGGAACGGGCATAATCGCAAGAATATACAAGAATTGGGATAGGATTGTCCAATTTTACATACGGAAAAACTGCCATGCACTACAAATAGGATAATGCATAGCGGAATTACTATTCATTATACGGAAAGTTTTTTTTAATCAGGTATTTACAAATTCGGAAAGATGTGCTATAATAATAAAAAGTTTGCGAATCCGTTGTGCGACATGCAAATATCGAAAGTGCAGCATGCACGGCGTCCCACGGTACGGATAACGGGACAGAACGCTGCATATACTATTTATATAAGCATATGCGCGGCGGAAGCGGCAGGGAGGCGAGATATGAAAAACGGCATCAGAATGTCAGACATCGCGAAAGAACTCGGTGTGAGCGTGGTCACGGTATCGAACGCCCTCAACGACCGCGGCGGCGTGAGTGACGAAATGCGCCGCAAGATCCGTGCAAGAGCCTCGGAGCTCGGATACCGTCCCTCCGCACCGCGTGCGCCCCGCAGAAATGCCCCTGCGCCGGAAACGGAATCCGGCAGCATCGGTATCCTCACGAGTGAGCGTTTTGCCGGCACGCGCGGCACGTTCTACTGGTTTCTGACAGCAAGCGTTTCCAAAGAACTGACGCGCTGCAATCTCTATTCGGTCTTCGTGAGTATTTCTGCCGAGGACGAGGAAAACGGTGTTTTGCCGGAGATTGTGTCAGCAAGACAGGTCCGCGGGATCATCATCGTCGGACAGCTTAAGAGCAGTTATCTCGACAGACTCGCAGCGGCACATATCCCCATGCTGTTCCTTGACTTCTATGACAAGCACAGCAACATCGACGCAGTGGTCTCGGATAACTTCTACGACAGCTTTCTGATCACGGATCAGCTTGTGATGCGCGGACACAAGGACATCGGGTTCGTCGGCAACGTACTGGCGACGAGCAGCATCCACGACCGCTTTCTTGGGTATATCAAATGCCTGGAGGAAAGCGGACTGACCTATCATAAGGAGTGGACACTTGACGACAGACTGGACAACGGATACAGTCTGACAACATGGGATTTCCCGCAGCCGATGCCGACGGCATTCGTCTGCAACTGCGATGAGGCTGCATTCCGGCTGATCGCAGAGCTGAAACGGCAGGGATACCGCGTACCGGAGGACATTTCGGTGACCGGATATGACAACTATACCGTTTCGGACATGTGTGATCCTGCAATCACGACGGTGGAGGTCGATCTCGCGGAGATGGCGCACACCGCAGTGCTCCTGCTTCTGAGCAGACTGCAGAATCCCAAAAAAGCCCCCGCAAGATATGTTATCCCCGGTCGTGTGATTGTAAAACAGTCTGTTGCAGAGGTGCCGGAAACGCCGAAAAACGGCTGATTCCGTATCTGGCAGATTATCCAAAAATGCACTCTCATTTTTGGTGATGCGGTACAGTTGCAATTGAACGTACTTTGTGGTATAATATACTTGTAAAGCTATGGATCTTTGTGTGGCTATTGCTATGCCCGTTTGCCTTTGGAGCTGACCGGCGTGCAGCGGTCTGCACACGGATATAAAGTCAAGGGATGCCGGATCGCTCACCGGTACCCGAAATCTATGAGAACAGGTGCAGGAGGTGGTTTCTATGCCAATGAGTTTTACTTATACGGCGAAAGACGCAGTCGGCAACATCCGTAAAGGCGTCATGACCGCAGAAGATGAACAGGAATTTTTGGCAAGAATCAGAGAAAAGGGAATGTACGTCACCGAGTACAAG
>JAFZPL010000005.1 GCA_017550355.1 Oscillospiraceae bacterium
GTTTGAAGAAAGCGGAACGCTGTTACTTGCTGCTTTCTCCTTCGTCCTCCTGCTTTTCCCAGGTCATACCCTTCGCAAGTGTGAATGCGCGTGTCTCTTTCAGCGCCATCGGTTTGCCGAAATAATAGCCCTGTGCCCGTTCGCAGCCGATCTCCTTGAGAAACGCATACTGTTCTTCGCTTTCGACGCCCTCACAAAGCGGCGTGAGTCCCAGTCCGCGGGTGCCGCGCATGATGTATTTCATCAGTGTGCCGGTCTTGAGGTTGTGACCGTAGCTGCGCAGGAAAACCATATCCAGCTTGAGAACATCGAAATCGTATTCCGCGATCGTGTTCAGTGAGGAATAGCCGCTGCCGAAGTCATCCAGCCAGATGTGATAGCCGAGCTTTTTCATTTTTTCGCATTCGCTCTTGATATAGCCTACGTTGTCATTGAGGGCGCTTTCGGTGATCTCCAGGTCGATCATATTCCGCGGGATATTGTGCGCCGCACGCGTCTGCTCGATGATGCCGAAGATATCGCAGAGTTCAAAATCCAGACGCGAAATATTGATGGATACCGGAACGAGCGGTTCGCCCTGTTCGGCAAGCGCACAGTAATCCTCACAGATCTTGCGCACAACATAGGTATCGACCAGATGGATCAGGTGGAACTGCTCCAGCGTTTCGATGAAGTCGATCGGTTTCAGCATGCCGATCTTCGGATCGTTCCAGCGCACCAGTGCCTCATAGCCGCAGATCTCGTCTGTGCGGACGCGCACAACGGGCTGATAGAACACCTTGATATATTCGTGCTCGATCGCTTCTTCAACATGATCGACCACATACTGCTGTTTGCGGAGACGCTCGCGGAGCATCTCGTCGTAGATGCAGTAATTGATATCGTGGCGGCGCTTGATGCTGTTGCAGGCAAGGCGTGCATGGTCACAGGCAAGGCCGACCTCGCCGTAACGGTTGTCGAGAAAGTAGATGCCTGCCTTGATGCGGATTTTCTTGTTGATATCCTCGGCAAGCAGCAGCTTTTTGTAGATCAGCTCGACCTTGGAGATGATCTCGTCGCGATTGCCTTCGGCACAGACAAAGAAATGGTCATCCGAAAACCGCGCCGCCGTGCTGCCTTTGAAGACCTCGCGGATGGTTTGGGCAGTGTGGCAGAGCATCTCGTCGCCCATCTTGAAGCCGTGGCGCTCGTTATAGAGCTTGAAATTCGGGATATCGAAATGCACGAACGCGAATTCCGCCCGGCGGTTTTCAGGCATGGTGAGCAGCCGCTGCACACGGTAATAGAAGAAGGACATGTTGAACAGTCCTGTGAGCGGATCAACCTCCTGATTGTTGGAGAGAAGCTCCGCCTCTGCAAAGGAATTGCGGTTGGTGTTGAAATATTCGTCCTGATTGACGTCTACAATGAACACATAGAAGAAGCTCTTGCCGTTTGACCAGTGCAGAAGATGACCGAAATCTTCGATATAGCGCACATCGCCCTGCTTCGTCCGGATGCGGTACCGGACATAGTCGTGCCGCTTCTCGCCGAAATAGGTCTGCGCCTGAATCTGGCTTTCGATCTTCTGGAGATCGTCCGGATGCACCATGCCCCGGAACGATCCGCCGACATACTCCATGAATTCCTCAAAGGACTCGCATCCGTACAGACGAATGACATTCTGTTCCGCGAACAGGATCTTTTCGTCGCTGTCTGATTCGTAAATGAAGAATCCTCCCGGCAGTCCGGTCGGAATCATGCCGCCGTTGGCTGCATGCAGATAATCATCTCCCATAGCGTTTCCTTTCCCATCGGGACGAACCGCGCAGAACGGTTTATCCCTGATCCGTCGTAAGCTGCGAGAACGAGCGCTTCATGGTCTCGATGAAGTATTCGTTCACGTACTGCTTGCCGTTGACCGTGTCGCACACAACGCTCATGCCGCGGGCAGGCGCCTGTGCATTTCCGAATACGAATTTGATCGCGTGACTGTGGGTAGAATAGTCCATATTGGTGATGTTCGTCGTGACCTTGTTGATGATTGCTGAGAAGTAACCGTCCAGGTTGTCTGCGATGCGGACGCCGTCGCACTGGTTGAGCAGTGCCGCAACGGAGAGTCCGATGACAGAGCTGCGCTCCGCCTCGTCGAAATAGTGCGTGGAGGTGAGCAGCGTTTCAAACTGCGAGCTGTCGAGCATTTCGGATGTGTCCGATTTGTGCAGGCCGGCATCCTGGATGGAGACAAGGTATGAGACGTTGCCAATCAGACCAACCAGCTGATAGAAGCCGGTGCTGTCCATCTGGAGATAGCGGTCGATCTTCTGGTCAAGCGTGATGCCGAGGGCATCCTTGAGATTGTTGATGCCGCGGTTTTCGAGGCACTGCTCAACGGTCTCCTCTCTGCCGTCATATTTCATGGTCAGGTCGAGCGGGATGCCGACGCAGTATTCCTGCTTGCGGATCGGATCGAAGCGGAACAGCATGACGGCGGGCTTGCGGTTTTCAACCGTGGGCTTGAGGACAAAGAGAATCTCGTTGATATCGTCCTCCGAGATGCTGTTCACAGCGCTTTTCATCGGCTGGAGATTCACGTTCTTGTGCTTGATCCTTCCGTAAAAATAGTATGCGATGCTTCCGAGCACGATCATGGAAATGAGGATCGTAATGAGGAAAGGGATCGCCGTTGAACCGGTTTTCGGTTTCCGGCGCCGATAAGAATTTGCCATATTTCGTAGCAGATATGCAGATAACAGTGCAGATCTGCGCTCCTTTCAGATTATTGTCAGTGCTTCAGCGGACAGATTAATCAGTGAAAATCGAGCCGCCGATGAATTCGCGTACCAAAGACTGCTCGGGGATCCACTCAGTCTCCGACGGCGCAAGCTGTTCGAGGAATTCCAGCAGCATCGGGATGCCGCTGTCTGCCGGTGCGATCTCCGTCAGCTTCCGGACAGTGTCCAGAATGAACGGGCGGTAGACAGAGAGCTCATAGCACATGAAGGTGTCAAGCTCGTGGTCGGCGTAATGCTTATACGGCATGATGTAGAGGTTCTCGCCGCGGGAAATGCTGGACAGCATCCGGCAGGATTCCTCCGGTGCTCTGCCGCGGGTGCGGTTGTCACGGATGAGACGGCGTGCAAAGCGGATCAGCGAGGGATGCAGCTTGCGGTCGTCCTTGGTGATGCGCGTGCGGACGCTCAGGTAAATACGCACGGCGGTATCGTGGGCGCTGCCGATCACATCGGGATTCAGCGCATGGATGCCCTCCATGATGATGAGCTCGTGCGGCTTTCTGCGGAGCTTTTTGCCGGATTTCAGCTGCTTCTGTGCCGCGAAATCGAATACCGGCAGCTCGACCTCTTCGCCGCGGGCAAGCTGTTCGAGCTGCGTATTCAGCAGATCGGTGTCCAGACGCGCCGGGGATTCATAATCAGGATTGCCGAATTGATCGACAATATCCTTGTTTTTGATGCCGTCGGAATAATAATTATCCATCGAAAGCGTGTGGGACTCATAGCCTGCCGCATCGAGGATCTGTTCCAGACGGCAGGCAGTCGTGGTCTTGCCGGAACCGGACGGGCCGGAGATCAGGATGATCGGGCGGGAGGATGCCTGGCGGCAGATCGTGTCTGCGAGATCGCGCAGCTGGCGGTCGTAAGCAGCCTCCGCATCGATGACAGTGTGTTCGGGGGATGCGAAGATCTGTTCATTGATATCTTGGATCAGGATCTCATTCATTGGGTTGCCTCCTTGTTATTATTGATTTTTTCAGCTGTTTTCTGGCTTCTGATATCTTCACCGTAAAACTGAAGAATATTGGATGGAACCAATCGTGACAGCACGCGATAACCGTAATTCTCGTTGATTTGGTCGAGTGTATAGTTGGTATTGATAATAAACGGTTTTCTCGAATTGATCCTGCTGTTGAGGATGGTGTAGACCATTGAGCGAGAAAACTTTGTGTCAAACTCCGTTCCGAAATCATCCAAGATGAGAAGATCGCAGTCAAGTATCAATGAAAGCGAATCATCTGTGTTTCCTCCGCGGAATTTTTCATTGTCAAGCCGCAGCATCAGTGCGCCCATAGAATCATAGATCACGCTGAATCCGCGTTTGAGCAATTCATTTGCGATCGAAAGTGAAAGATGCGTCTTTCCAAGTCCGACCTGTCCGATCATCAGGATGCTTTCCGAGGTGTTCGGATCGAAATGCTCGGCGTAGTCGCGGCAGCGGTAATAGATCTGCTGCATTGCGCGGTATTGCGGTTCCGGCAGATTTTTATAATAGTGCAGTGAGAATGTCTCAAAGCTGCAGAGCGAAAGCTGAGACTGCGCGTTGAGCTTTTCTGCGCCGACCTTGCCGATCTCGCGTTTGAGACAGTCGCAGGGGTAGCCGTTCACAAAGCCGGTGTCGCTGCATTTTGTGCAGGAATAGTGCAGGGAGAGATAATCCTCCGGGTAGCCATGTGCCGCAAGGATCTGCCGGAGCATGGTCTCCGCGTCGCTGCATCGCTGTTCGATCCTCCGGATGCGTTCCCCGACCGCTTCACTGCCGGGGGAATTGGCTGCCCGCAGGATCGCGAGACATGCGCCCTGCAGATGCCGGTTCAGTTCGGCAGTCTCTGGGATCTCCCGCCGGATCTGTTCCGTGCGGCGCTCCTGTTCTGCCTTTGCCGCGAGCCGCCGCGCCTGGATGCGGGCTTCCGCAGCTTCATAAACCTCTCTTTGATACATAGCGTTCCTTCTTAAAATTGATTGATAAAGCCTTTGATCGTATCCATATTGATGGACGGTTCGCCGTCAATGCGGACATCTGCGGGCTGTTTCGGGGAGGCGGACGGTGCAGCACTGCCGGAGCGTTTGGTTTTCTGCGCGGCAGCGAACTCTGCGCCCTCCAGCTTTGCGGCTTCGACGGTTGTGATGCCCTTCTGCGTCCAGCTTTTGAGAATGCCGTCCACATACGAAAACGGCGATTCCACATTGCCTTTGTCGCGGCAGCGTTCAAACGCATATGCGACAAGATCTTCGGAAAATCCCGCCTGCTGCCAGCTGTCGAAGAGCTCCTGCTGATTCGGCGTCGGATCAAGCTCCGGTTTCATGCCGAAGATGCGCTTGAGCCTGCCCGTATAGGTGTGAGATTTCTGACGGCGGTCGATATCCTGCTCAGCGAGGGTATAGGTATTGATGCCGCGGTCGCTCCAGTCCTGCGCGATCAGTTCCCAGTAACGCGGCGCGAAATGGCCGACGGTATGGCAGTAATGGCAGAGCATGAGGATGACCTGCGGTGCCAGACCGAGTACCTCGTTCATCCAGATGCAGGATTGCATCTGCGTCGGTTTCAGTGTCCCGGCAAAGCTTTCGATCCCTTGAAACATGTCGCGGATATCGGGATTGCTGTTGGTACGCTCGGCAATCTCGCCGGGATTCAGTTTGAACCGGCTGGAATCCGTCTGCGGCGGCTTTTTCGCACGCTTCGGTTTTGCGGCGGGTTCTTCCGCAGACTGTGCGGGAACGGGCGGCTGTTCTGCGGTCGGATTGTCCGGTGCGGCTTCTGTCAGCGAAACGGCCGGGAGCCCGCGGTTTACGGTCAGCACATTGGCATCCTGCCAGAATGACAGCGCCTCCTCGGTGTTTTCCGGGCGCACTTTGCAGGCGGATGCAATGGCATCTGCCGTGAGTGCGGTGTCCGGATGCGCAAGCACATAGAGCAGGACTTTTAGCTGATCGTGGCTGGCGATCCCGAGCAGATGGTCTGCCACGATCGACGGCACGAAGAAGCCGTTTCCGGCTCTGAGGTAAATATCCAAGGTATATGCGCTCCTTTCCTCATCTGTTTATATGTATACAGCCTAATTATACCACAAAACGAAAAAAAAAGCAAGCCGCAGACGGGCGAAAATCCGGAAAGCCGGAAAACAAAAACCCGAAAGCAGTCCGGAAAACTGCCTTCGGGCGCTGTACTGTACGGATACGGGCTTAATTTGCCGCATCGAGTGTTTCGGTGTAATGCGTAATGTTTGCTTCGGTGATCTTGAAGGAGATCGTGTCGTTGCTGTAATATTTATACGGGATGTAGATCAGTTCCAGATCTTTCCAGGTTGCCGGCAGGCCCATATAGACATAGCCGCTTACGGATTCGCCCGCCGCAATCTGCTGGTTGAAGGACTGCAGCTCGCTGTTGATGCGGGTGTAATACTTTCTGGCGTCGATCGCAGCCTTGACGTCGCGGACAGTGTTGAGGTTCTCCGTGCCGTCGATCTTTGCGGTGAAGTGTGTCAGTTCGCTGCAGTCGATCGCTTCGGTGCCGGTGTTGGTGATGGTCATTTCCGCGAGCAGGACACGCTTGTCCTCTTTTTTCGCGGCATCAAGCTCGATCACCTTTTCCAGCTTCACGGACACCTTGCCCTTTTCGCCTTCATAGTTGACATCCTTTGCCGGTTCTGCAGCGATCTGCGATCCGGGTACATTCTCGTCAATCTTGTTTTCCGGCACCTTCGGTGCATAGACCTCAACGCCCGGATCCTCTGTCTGTGCGCTGCTGCCGCCGTTATTTGAAGACTGGTCGTCAGAGCAGCCCGTTACAGTGCATGATGCCAGACAGCAGAGCGCTGCAAGCAGGCATGCGGATTTGCGGATAGTAAATTTCATAGTCCTCTCAGTTCCTCCGTTCGTATTCCCGCAGGTTCTCTGCGGCATATGTACTTATTATAGCACATTCCCACAGAAAATGCAAGAGGGAAATTTTCGGTGCGGCGTGCGCTGAGAATTCTGTCCATTTCCTGCTGAAAACAGAATACGGTCTTGCCTTTTCGGCGATAATGTGTTATAATATAAGATGAATCACTATATTTTCAAAAAGGAAGAGTGAATCTATGCTGGAATATCAAGGCGAACCCTGCATTATGTGCGGAAAGACATTCACGGAGGACGACGATATCGTTGTCTGCCCTGAGTGCGGCACGCCCTATCACCGCGCCTGCTGGAAGGAGCAGGGCGCATGCATCAACACCGTTCTGCATGAGACCGGCCAGAGCTGGATGGAGCAGCACAAGGAAACGCTCCGTGCCCGCCGCAGAGAGGAAAAGCAGCTGGAAGAGGAGGAGCAGGCAGAGGAGCGCGAACGCGAAGGACAGCCGCGCGACGGTATGTCCGCGATGCTGGACGGCGTCCGCATCAATCCGAACAATCCCACGCTCGGACTCGATCCCGATGAGGATTTCGACGGCGTTCCGCTGCGGTCGCTCGCGGAATTTGTTTCAACGAACCGGCTCTATTATCTGCCGCTGTTCCGCGTGATGAAAAAATACAGCCGGAAAGCCACGCACAACCTGATTTCCTTTTTTGTGCCGGAGCTCTATTTTGCCAACCGCAAAATGTGGGGCGCAGGACTGCTCGTGGTATTTGTCAATTTATTTTTGAATATCCCGTATCTGATCGTTTCGGCGATGAGCTATTACAACGTGACGATTCCGTGGGCGAATGTGGATACGGAGGGCTTTCAGAGTATTTACCGCATCTGCTGGATCGCAGGCTGTGCGCTGAAGGTGATCTGTTTCCTCTTCTCGAATTACTGGTATTATAAGTATTCGGTGCGGAAGATCCGTGCGATCCGGAAACGCGGCGGCTCGGAGGAGGTCCTGCGCAAAGAGGGCGGCACCAGTTTTGTGAATGTGATCCTGATGATCGTGATTGAGCTGGCGGCATCCTTTGCGATGATGATGATGATCATGCTGCTTTGATCCCCGAAACAGAAAGGGGAGCAATAAGGGGGATAAATTATGAAGCATTTTCTGATGTCAGGCATCGCGGCGGTGCTCTGTGCGCTCCTGATGCTTCCGGTCTGTCCTTCTTTGGCTGCTGCATATTCGCTGAACGGCGATATCAGCGGAGACAGCGCGGTCACGGCAGAGGATGCTGTGCTCCTGCGCGATTTTCTGTGCGGTGATTCCGATGTGTTTTATTCCTATCTGGGGGATATGGACGGGAACGGCATGCTGGATGCGCGTGATCTCACGCTCCTGAAACGCAGGCTTTCAGAACCGGAAACGCCCGCAGAGCGGATCCCGGCGCCGATCAGTGTGCTTTCGCCGCCGATGCCGAGTACGGGTGATGTGCGTCTGCTGATCGTCATGGCGGATTTCCCCGACTGCCGTTTCAGCCACAGCATCGACACCGAACAGATCCGTGCACAGGTCTTCGGTGAACAAACCTCGGAAGATCCCCCGTATCCGCTGGACAGCATCCGCGCCTACTATGAGCGGGCATCCTACGGCAGGCTGCATATCGACGGCGATGTGTACCGTTTTTCCGTGAACAGACCGATCTACACCTACGCCGAACATCCGGACTGGCTCGCGGACACCGTGCTTGCGGGGCTTGATGCGGAGATCGACTACCACGATTATGATGCGGACAGCGACGGACGGATCGACACGCTGATGATCGCCGTGCCGGAGTCTGCATCCGATGACAAGTGGTGGCCGTACTCGATCAATATTTACAGCACACAGCGCTATGACGGACTGCGGCTCGCCAATCTCTGCATCGGCAATACACCGATCGATGCGCATGCGGAATTCATCAGCACCTGGACACATGAGCTCGGGCACGCGATGGAGCTTCCGGACTACTATTATTATGAGAATGTGACCGATGACAATTATTACGGCTTCAGGGGTGATGCGGGCTGGGAGATGATGGACAAGGCACAGTGCGATCTCTGTGCATTTTCCAAGCTCATGCTCGGCTGGTATCAGACGGATGAGGTCGCCGTCTATACGGGCGGCACGCAGAGCTATGCGCTTGAGAGCTCCCAGCGTGCGCCGGGCTGTCTGGTGATCCCGCGCGGCGATCTGAACGGCTATGTGAGCGAATATTTCGTGGTGGAATTTGCAGAGCCGATCGGCAACAATACCTATTTCTATGCGGATAATGCGCCGTATATCCCGTTCAAGACAAGCGGCATCCGCGTGATGCACTGCGACGCGACGGTCGTCGATACCTATTCTTTCACCAAAGAGCTGAAATGGAACAACTACGGGCAGTTTTATGATTCATCCAATCTCCGGCAGCGCGTGATCCGGCTTGCCAACAACCGTGAGGGCGGCTATTTCTATGAGGCAGGCGACTGTATCGACGGGAATATCAGCGGCTTTCACTGGTACGACGAGAACGGCTTCGAGACTGTCGACACAGGCATCCGCATCTTTGTGACCGACGATAATAATGGCGTTTATACAGTTATGGTCACGGACGAATAAGGAGGGCTTTCAATGAGCAAATTCAATGTACACGGTTCAGCAGAGCAGGAATTCCCGGCAGAGCAGTTCAAGCTGCTGCTGACGGTGCATGCATCGGACGGGAGCGCGGGCGAGAGTATCCGCAAGGGCACGGGGAGCGTCGAGCAGCTTTTGCAGGCGCTTTCGGACAAGCTGGGCATCCAGCCGGAGGATCTGCGGCTGAACAGCGAATCCGCATCCCGTTCATATGGCAATACCCCGGCATACAACAGCGAATTTTCCGCTTCGCTGGTCATGCCCGCGGAGCTTTCTGCGCTCCATGCGGTCACGGCGCTGCTGGAATCGCAGAGCAACGCGGAATATCGTGTGGAATATGAGCTGACCGACCGGAAGGCTGCCGAAGAGACCGTTATGCGGGCGGCGTTTGCCGATTCCCGCAAAAAAGCAGAGCTGCTTGCGGAAATGCTCGGTCAGAAGATCACCGGCGCGGAAAAGGTGAACTATGAATTCAGCGGCGATGAAGCACCGAAGGAGAAATTCCGCGGTGTTGCGGCTGCCGGCTGCTTCAATGACCGTCTTGCAGACCGCATGCGGAAGCCGGTCATCCGCATCAGCAAGAATGTCGATATCACCTGGCTTGCAGAATGAAAACAGCCCCTGCCGTTTCCAACATCGGCAGGGGCTCGCTTGTTGATAAAATGCTTAGAAGTGCCTCCGGCGGGGTTTGGGGCGGAGCCCCATTATAAATCCATCGGAGATACTACAGCGGTGTGCTGTTCATTCCGTGCTTTCTTCGTCTGCGTCCGGCGGCGTCTGCGGAGTCACGCCTGTGAGGAAGAATTCCGCGTCGATATATTCGTCGTTGCGCATGACCTCGAAATGCAGGTGCGGTTCGTCGGCGGATTCCGCTTCATTGGTATTGCCGACGGTGCCGATGACCGTGCCGCGTTCCAGTTCATCGCCGGACTGCACATTCAGCGCCTCATTCAGCCCGCAGTACCGCGAAACAGTGCCGTCGCTGTGGAGTACGGTCACGCAGACGCCCCAGAGCGGATCGCGCCGGATCTCCGTGACGGTACCGTCCAGCGTGCAGTACACATCCGAGCCGATCGCCGCGGCAAAGTCGGTGCCGTTGTGCGTTGCCCAGATGCCGGTCGTTTTGGATTTCATCAGCTCGCCGTGCGTGAACGCGAGAATCGGCTTGCCCTGCACCGGGACATGCGGGAGCTCGACATGTGCGGTCGTTACAGCGGGAACGGTGAATGTGACCGTGGTAACGGCTGCTGTGGTGGTCGTTGTGGTGTATGCAGTCGACTGTGTGGTTTTGCGGTGGAAGATCGCGGCTGCCTGTTCGGCAGGCTCCGCTGCGGTGACGGCTGCGGTCTGCACGGTGCGTGCAGTCGTGACCGGTGCAGCGGAGGTCTGTGCGGGCGCAGTGCGCTCCGGCTGTTTGCTGTCGTTATGCGAATATGCATACCAGCACGCCGCGCCGACCATTGCAAGGCTCAGCGAGAGTGCCGCATAGAAGCTCTTGCCGGAACTGCCCGTTCGGAATGGATTGTTCATATGATCGCCTTTCTTTCCGTAGAGATGGTGAAGCCGTTCTCATTCCGGCTTTCGTCTGTTATTTTCTCCGTATGTGCAAGAATTATACAACAAATCCATTTTTCATGCAAAACGCCCCGAAACGGTGTGAATCTGCCGTTTCGGGGCGTTTGTTTCCGGTTAATCGGGATAGAGCGTATTCCAGTAATATGTGACGCTGTCTGCGGCGATCAGCAGCTCGCATTCTCTGTGGTGCGGTTCTTCGTGAGACCACAGCCAGCAGTGAAACAGCCATGCCTGCTCGCCCTGATAGGCGTAGAGAAATTCCAGCTTCATGCCGCCGCTGAGCATATCTGCAAATGCGGCAGGCGAAACGGATTCCCGGATGGATTTGTCCGGATCCTCCGTTTCGGTGAAAAGAGAGACGGTCATTGCGGCATTGATATCCCGGTACAGCGTATGAAACCGGACTTCCGCTTCGCCCGTTTGGTACAGGTTTCCGTCCGCCGTCACGGAAAATCCCTCTTTGAAGCAGAAGGTCAGTGTCCGGTCGCCGATGTGCATGGCTTCGGCGCGGCAGTCATGCAGCGAGATATTCCCGTTTTCGTTGCGGTCAGCGTATAGATAGCCGGTTTCTCCCGTTGTTTCGGGTTCTGCCCTTGTGAACAGCTGTTCCGGATCGCCGCCTGCCTGCAGCAGATCCTGCAGAACGGCGAGGATCAGGCTTTTCTCCATTTTCGCGATGAAAATCGGCTTGTCTGCGCAGAAATACTGTCCGCCGAGCAGTTCACCGGTCTTGTTGTTTTTGCGGGCAAGGTGCAGCAGATTCTGATAGGTGTAGAATGCCGCGCACCATCTTGTGCCGTCCGGCAGCGAAAAGCAGACGTCGGCGTTTGCGTCGTCCGGATCGAATCCGTCCTGCCATTGATCAAATTCATACCAGATATCCGAAAGCGGATTCTGACTGTGCTCCATGATGCCTCTCCCTTCGGGTTATTCGTCATCCTCAAAGATTTCTGCGCGGGCGAAAAATCCCTGCTGCACCATTGAACGGAACCATGCGTTCAGCTGCGGGATCTCCTCCGCCGGAAATTCGGTCTCCGGCAGGCTGCATTCCATCCAGAGCCTGTCCTGTTCATGCCCGATCAGGCAGACGGCATCATGGTAAACGCGATGAAACCGGATATCATCCGCGAGAAAACGGCAGGCGCTTTTCGGATCTGCAAAATGCGCCGCCAGGTCGACTGCGTCATGATATGCGAAGTCGCCGGCGGCTTCGCTGTACAGCGCGGAATTGCGCACATGCGCTGCACGGATGCAGAGGATCTCCCGCACAAAGGCATTGATCCGCTGTGCCGGGATTCCGTGAAACAAAATGCCGTAATACAGCATTATTTCGTTTCTTCGTATGCTGTACGGACTGCCAATGCGAGCTGATCCGCGCAGGAGGTCGGGCGCATGCCGCAGGTGTTGCCCTTGAGCTTTTCCTCGATCTGCTCGACCGTCCAGCCGTCCACCAGCTTGGAGATCGCTTTCAGATTGCCGTTGCAGCCGCCCTCAAAGCGGATGTTCGTGATGACGTTGCCGTTGATTTCAAAGTGGATGCGCTGTGCGCAGACGGTCTTGGTTTTGTAAGTATACTGCATAAAAGAATGCTCCTTTCGGTTCGATGGCGGTTTGTACCCGGAGGATACCCGATAAACTGATTATACGCAATCGGTCAGGCACTGTCAAGCGGTTTTCGGAAATTCGGCGTATTGGATATACGGACACGGCAGGATCCGTACCGGAGCCGGAAATTTAGACATACCGCGCCGCATTATAAAATGCGCAGAAGCGGGGGAAATGATTCCCCCGCTTCCGCTTTCCTTTGCAGTGTGTGTTGGTTGGTTCAGGACTGTCCGCCGGCGCTGTGCTGTGCCAGGATCTCCGAAACGATCGGCAGGATGTTTTCCGCGTTGTTCTTTCCTCTCAGGAATACGGAACAGCACCGCCCGTCCGTGATCCATGATGCGAGATAGCCGCCCTCAATATCGGTGGTCAGCGTGACCGGAACGCCGTCCACTTCGATTGCCTTGTCGATGCGCGTTTCCTCGACGAAGCCGATGCCGGACTGGTCGGTCGTATCCCTGCTGACGCGGATGCTGCACATCTCTTCTTCTTCGCCCCAGTAGGTGATGCCTGCGAAAACGCCGTTTCCGTTTTCATAGTGGGTTTCTGTGACCTTGAACGGGACAGACCGGACATCGTAGATCGGGAGCCCGGATTTTGTCCGCAGCTCTTCCGCCGAGCCGCACTCGGTCGGCATGATTACCGCAACATCTGTCCACTGCGTGGATGTGGAAGCTGCGGTCTGTACGGCGGTCGTGTAAGTCGTCGCGGCAGCAGTCGTGCCCGCAGTTGTGAGTGCTGTTGTCTGCGCGGCACTTGTCTCTGTCACAGCAGGCGGCTGCGTATCGATGCCTGTGCGGTTTTTCAGGATATACGCCGCACCGAACACCACGACCACGCATGCCGCTGCTGCCGAAACGATCCGCACGGTCTGCCGGATCTTCTGCCGCCTTCGCTTCTGCGCGATATTGCCGAGCACGCGTTCGCGCATGTCCTCGGTAACTTCAATATGCTCCATGACTTCTTTATATTTACTCACCGAAATCATACTCCTCCTGCAAGATCTCTTTCAGCTTTGCTCTTGCACGCTTCAGGCGGGTGCGGATATTTGCGCCGCTTTCTCCGAGCATTTCCGCGATCTCGTCGGTCTGATAGCCCTCCGCGTAGAACAGATGGATGACCTCGCTGTAATTGGCAGGCAGCGCCTTGACTGCCTCCCATACAAAGGAGAGATCCTCCCTGTGCTCCGCGGCAAGCTCGTCGTTCAATTCGTCGGTATCGCGCAGCTTGTTGTAATCCAGCTTGTTTTTGGAGAGATTTGCCGTCACGCGCAGGAGCCAAGCTTTTTCGTGTTCATCCGATTCAAATTCCGGTTTCTGTTCCACCCATTTCATCAGCACGTCCTGCAGGATATCCTCTGCATCCTGCATATTGTGCAGATAGGAATATGCAAGGCGCAGGATCCGGTTTCCGTGGGTATCCATGATCATGCGCAGATGCTGTTCCTCCGTGAGCGCTTTGGCCTTCTTTGCCGGAAGCACCTGTGCGGCTGCGGCAAAGACTGCGCGGCAGATCTCCTGCAGTGCAGTCCGGAACGACCGCGAAATGTTTGATATTGCAAGCTCCATATGATTCACCTTTTTGCAGCGGAATGTTCCGTGTTTCGGAGCATTCCGCGCTGCTCCTTGTTATTTGTGTCTGAACGGGATCTGCCGGGACAGCTTATTCCCATTCGCCCAGTTCGATGGTTTCGATGTCGCCGACACTTGCACCGCCGCTGAGATCTGCGTTGACCGTGACCAGAGACCAGCCGGTCTGCGGATTCAGGACAACGGGCGTTGCCTTGCAGAGGATCAGATAATTCGTGCCTGCGACGATCTGTGTGCCGAGGACAGCTTCAGCTTCATACTCCACGCCGTCGAGCTGTTTCGTTGCGGTGTCGAATGCTTTCTTTGCATCTGCGTTCTTTTCGATCGCGGTTTCGCCGGATACTGCCGTGAAGCCGCCGAGCAGGCCGCTGTCGATCACTTTCTTCTCGCCGAGCATCTTTGCATTGCCCTGGAGATCTTCATAGATATAGACGAGCGATACAGTGGGCTGCGCGTCCGGAACGACCGGTGTAATGCGGCAGAGGATGCAGTAATTATTGCCGGATACGATCTGCGTGCCGAGGACTGCGAGCGGTTCGTAGGAAGCGCCGATCATGCCGCCGACTGCCTTTTCAAATGCGTTCTTTGCGGCGGCGTTCTTGTCAAGGGTGCTGTCGGTGATAACAGACCAGCCGCCGACCATGCCGGAAGGAGCCATTGTTTCTTCTTCCTCCTTTTTCGTTGTTTTTGCGGCAGTTGTCTTTGCCGCTTTCGGTGTGTTTGCTGCGGTCGCTTTGGTTGTGCTGAGCGTAGTCACTGCGAGCGTGGTTGCTGCCTCTGTCGTCACGGCTGCGGTTTCGGAGAGCGTTGTCGTGAGCGCAGTGGTCAGTACGGTCGTTCCGGAGGCGGATGCAGCGGAAGCGGTCGTCGCCGCAGTTGTTGTAGTGTTCAGAACTGTTTCCACATTTGCCTGTGTGCTGCCCTTGGCAACCGTTGTGTCGTTCTGTGTGCCGCAAGCCGCCAGAGAGGAAACCATCGCGAGAACCATCGTCATAACCATCAGTTTTTTCATAATCAATACCTGCTTTCTGAAATTTCAAATTTTCCTTGACGGCTTCATTTGCCGTTCTGCCCTATATACAGCTGAGGAAGCAGAATTGTGACACAGGATTCAAAAAATTTTTCAGAAAATTTTTCAGCAGGATTTTTTTTCTGAAGAAACTGCGATTTTCTCTATTATACCACATCCGGAGCAGAGGTGTCAATCGGATCAGGGATTCTGAAATATTTATGAAACCCCTTGACAAGTGTATCGGGATATGATATAATGATAATCGATATAACGGATGCCGATATATCGAGAACAGATATACAAAAGGAGCGTGATCAGATGCAGGAAAATATTGTTCTGACAGAGGCGGCGTATTATATCCTGCTGTCTCTCTACACCCCGCAGCACGGTTACGGCATTATGCAGCGGGCAGAAGCGCTTTCGGGCGGGCGGGTGCGTCTCGCGGCAGGAACGCTGTACGGCGCACTGAATTCCATGTGTGAAAAGGACTGGATCATACCGCTGCCGGTGGAGAACGGTGACCGCAAGAAAAACTACCGTCTGACAGAAAAAGGATTGCAGATACTGAAAAATGAGCTGGAGCGCCTGCGGCACATGGTTGCGGAGGGCGACGGCGTACTGAAGGAGGAATTGTGATGAAAGAGACAAAGACAGTGTTCCGTTTGTTTTTTGTATGGTCGTTTGAAAAGGAAGAGGCATGGCTGAACACGATGGCGGAGCAGGGCTGGGCGCTGGACGGCGTCGGCTTCGGGTACTATCATTTCACGCGCTGTGAGCCCGGGGAGTACACGGTGCGTTCGGAGACGCGGAATGTGTCGTCGGATTACGTTTCGTTCCTGGAGGAAACAGGCGCGGAGTATATCGGGCATGTGTTTCAGTGGGCATATTTCCGCAAGAAGACGGAACTGGGACAGTTTGATCTGTACTCGGATCTTGATTCGCGGATCGCACATCTGAAGCGGATCAACGGGGTGCTGTACGCAGCCGCATTCGTGAATCTGTTCCTAGGCATCGTGAACCGGAAAGGTCTGGGCTGGATCAATCTGCTGTGCTTTGCGATGCTCACCTATGCGATCGGCAGGATCCACGGCAAGGAGGAGACACTGGAAAAGGATCGCCAGCTCCGGGAGTAATTCGTAATCAGGCGGGTGCGGACAGTGTCTGCTTCCATGTTCGCGGCGCGGCTTTTCGTGCTCCCTGTTTGCGCTGCTGCCTCCGGTGCGCCTTTCCTCATGAAACTAAAATATGAAATTGTGAAAGTTTCGTGAAAGTTTTCGCTTCGCTATTGACAAAATGCGAAATGTGTGCTATAATTTATAATAGGGGATGGACTGCATTTCTGAAATTTCGGAGCGTTCTCTGTGGTTTGAAGCTGCACGACAAAGCGCGTTCGATGGTCTCGTATCGCTTGGGCTCTGGGACATGTCCGCGCCGAAACGTACTTCATGCCGTCAGCCGGATGCTTCTGATCATTCCGTATGCAAAATAACCGCCCGGCTCGCAGGTAAATGCGAACCGGGCGATGCATTGAATTCCGCAGATACCGATAGGGGACGGGGTGGAGGTGCCGGTGATGCATCTGCGGTCTGATATTTCACTGAATAAACTGCGCTGTTTTCTGCATGACATCTTCCAGGATCGTAATATCCCGGAGGATGTCGCCCGATTCCAGCGAATGATTGCAGCCGGAATACACTGACAGCGGGATCTGCTTTGCGTCAGCGCTTTTCTGCAGCTTCCGGATCTCTGACCAGGGATCCGCGTCTCCGACAAAGGCGATGCAGCTGCTTCCGGGGGATATGAACGAAAAGGTTTCATCGAGCGGCGTGTAGAGGATCTGTCTGGCACGAAGACTGTGTTCTGCATTGTACATTGCAGCCGCAATCGTGCCGATGCTTTTGCCGATCAGCAGTACTTCCTCATATCCGGCGGGATCATATGCAGCCAGCTTTGCCTCCGTCTGCGCGTAGGCGCGTGCGGCGGCATCCCGCATCATACCGAGATCCCCGCGGATTTTCTGCGGCATATCGCAGTAGGTGACGGATAAGATTTCGCAGCCCTGCGCTTTTGCCAGCTTTGCGGCGTAGTAGAGCAGCGGTTTGTCCGCATGATATCCGATGCCGGGACAGATCACAGCCAGTTTTCGGTTTGCCATAGCGAACCTCCGTGCATATCAATGATATATACACATTCAGTATAGCACATTTTCTGCTCAAATGCAATAGCTTTTGCATATTTTCTGAATTTTTCCTGCAAAAAGCGGCAGACGCGATTGTCTGCCGCCGATTTCTGTTTATTGCCGGATCTGCTGCGTGTTCTGCTGCGGGAAATACTGACCGACTTTGTGATGCACGGTGCTTTTTGTGCAAATGAAAACGATCACGGCTGTGACTGCCGTCACGCCTTCTGCGATGGGAACGGTCAGCCAGATGCCGATGACGGAGCGCAGACCGTAGAAGATGAACGCGACCGGGATGACCAGGATCACGCCGCGCATCAGCGAGAAGATCTGCGAGGGCAGCGGCTTTTCGCAGGAGGTGAAGAACACCGACAGAACCGCGTTGATGCCCATGAACGGCATGAACAGGAAATACAGCCCGATTCCGCTTTGTGCGATCTCTGCAAGCTCCATGTCGTTTTTGCCGTTGAAAACGGCGACAAGCTCCGGCGTGTATTTGCAGACAATGACATATGCGATCAGCGCGAGGATGAGCGACGTATGGGTGGCGAGGCGCAGCAGATATTTCATTGCGCCGGATTCGCAGCTGCCGTGATACTTGCAGAACAGAGGCTGCACGCCGCTCGACAGACCGGTGAAGATCGCTGTGAAGACAATTGCGAGGTTTGCGATCACGCCGTAAGCTGCAATGCCCGTATTGCCGCAGAGTCGGTAAATCACGAAGTTGAACACGATGATCACGATGCCGCCGGAGCATTCCGTGACGAAGGTGTGCATGCCGAGCGAAACAATGTTCCGGATGATCTTCAGCGAGGGACGGACGATCCGCAGGCGGAACGCATTCCAGCCGGTCACGAAATGGATGCCCATGATCGCCATGCTGATGAGCGGGGAAAGGCAGGTCGCGAGTGCGGCACCCTGCATGCCCCATTCCAGTACGAAAATGAACAGCGAATCCAGAATGATGTTCGCGAAGCTGCTGCCGAGTACGCCCGCCATGGCAAGACGCGGTGCGGCGTCATTGCGCATGAAGCAGATCAGCAGATTGTTGAGGATAAACGCGGGCGAAAACAGCAGAACCGTTTTCAGGTAACTGTGCGCCTCTGCGAAGACCGTGCTGTCCGCGCCAAGCAGAATGGTAAGCTCCTCTGAGAAGAAGACGCCCGCGAGCAGGAAGACCGCGCCGATGCCGACGGCGGCACAGAACGCATTCGTGAAGATCTTGTCGGTTTCCTCGCGCTCTGTCCGGCAGTAGAGCATTGAGAATTTGCTGCCGCCGCCCATGCCGAGCATGAGTCCGAAGCCGTTGATGAAGTTGAAGACCGGCAGACAGAGATTCAGTGCGGCAAGACCGGTCGCGCCCATTCCCAGCGAAATAAAAAAGGTGTCGATCAGAATGTAGAACGACACGCCGAGGGAACTGAGAATGTTAAAAAATGTATATCTTATAAAAACTGAACGCAGCTCTCTTGTATTCATCCAATATTATCCTTTGCTTATATTTGTTAAATTTATCTCTATTCTTGAGAGGGGGAGCGCTGTGATTTATTCATTATAGCATATTCTTTGCAGAAAAGAAAGGGGTAACATCAAAAATAGCAGTATCGCCAAAGCAGATGCGCTGAATGTGGAAATCTGCATGTCGGTTGCGCATGCCATTGACTTTGCGGCGGGTTTCTGTTATAATAGAGCAAAATGCAGGAACGGAAGGGAGAACAGAACACATGGAGATCCGGACGGTTGAAATATCGGCGGAAAACAAGATGACCGCTGCGCTGCGGGCGGCGGATATCAAGCAGGGGATGCCGCAGGTGGATGCCTGTTTTATTGAGCGGGACTGGAAGGTCGCCTGCGAATATCTGGAACGGTTCACGTCGCCGGATGGGGTGTGCCATCTGAATTTTGACACGGAGCTTGACGGGAATACGCTCGATTATGCAAAAAATGTCGCGGTGTTCATGATCATGAATGCGATGATGCAGAACGGAACGGTGCATATGCTGCCGATGAAAACGGCAATGCGCGTGACACCGTATGTGCAGTCACGGATTGCGGCACTCCAGATCAATATGGCAAAATACAGCCGGCTGAACTCGTTCATGCTCCGTGCGCTGCATCTGCTGAAAGGAATCGATCAGAGCGACGAATCCGTGGACGATGTGTTTGCGGAGATCTTTTCGGATATCCCGTCCGTGCAGAGCTTTGCGGCAGCGGTGACGCCGGACAGAGCGGAACAGTATCTGCCGGTGTTTGAGATGCTGCATGAGAAGGCACAGGCTTGTGCGGATCCTTATTATGCAAAGGCGGCAGAGGAGTATCTCGAAGTGCTCGGCAGGGAGAATGAAGCATAAACAGGAGGACAGAATATGACATATGAAGAGGCGGTCGCTGCGATCCCGCTTGGAAAATACCGGCATTACAAGGGCAGCGAATACGAGGTGATCGGGATCGCGCGGCATTCCGAGACACTGGAGCCGATGGTCGTTTACCGCGCACTTTACGGGGAGCACGGCATCTGGGTGCGTCCGGCGGAGATGTGGAACGAACCGGTGCTGGACGGCACGGTGCGGCGCTTCACGAAAACCGACGAAAGCCCGTATCCGATCCGGCTTCTGCGTGATGATGAGGTTCAGGCGGCGCTCGATCTGACATGGGCGGTTTTTCTGGAATTTGAGGCGCCGGAATACGCGGAGGAGGGTGTGAGGAATTTCCGCGCCTATCTCGATGATAAGGAGAAAACTGCAAAGCTGCGGTTTTACGGCGCATTCGACGGCGAAACGCTGGTCGGGACGATCTGTGTGCGGGCACCGCAGCATATCGGCGGTTTCTTTGTCCGGGGTGATTATCACCGCCGCGGCATCGGCAGGGCGCTTTTTGCGGCGATGGCGCGGGATTTTGAGAAGCAGGAATTTACGGTCAATTCCTCGCCCTATGCTGTCGGTGTCTATCAGCATCTCGGCTTTACGGCGACGGATTCGGAACAGGTCGTGGACGGGATCCGCTTCACACCGATGGTTTACCGCAAATAAAATAACAAAATATCCGCGTGTACCGTCTGCGAACAGTACACGCGGATGCTGTTATGCTGTTTTCATTCCAGGGATTCGAGCCCTGCAAGGTGCCGGAGGATCGCGGTGTTGTCCTCAGGGGTGATATCGTTGTCTGCATTCGCATCGGCATTGCGCTCGCCCTGTTCCGTGATCTTCGCGGAGGTATCCTCTGCCAGCACACGCGCCAGCAGGACTGCATCCGCAACCGTGATCGTGCCGTCGTTGTTCACGTCGCCGCGCTTTACGGTCTGCACGGTCTTCGGCTCTTCGATCTCATAACCCTTGCCGCCGTCAAAGCGGATGAGGATATAGTTCACGTTGATCGCCTTGTCCTCGCTGCGGAAATTCAGCGTGAGTGCGCCGTCCGTGACCTTTACCCTGCCCTTGACGACTGTGCCGTCTGTCGGGCATTTCTCCGCGACAAGCTGCTGATCGTCCTTGCCGTAATTCGCGTAAACGGTCGGATTCTTCGAGCAGTTCCACGGATCGGAGAACGACATTTCGACGGTATAATCGCCGTTCGGAAGCGTGAAGCCGTAATCCAGATGGCGTGCGATATCGTTCTCGTACTGGTTCTTGGTGTAGCGGAACGATGCCTTCTTGTCCGCGCCGTCGGACGGGGCGTTTTCATTCGGCCATGTATTCGAGGTGTAGAGGCCGCCGCTCTTGGATGCGCCGTTGTACTTGTCGGCGGCATCGTCGATCAGTCCCCACGCGAAGCCGGTGACGGGATCGGCGCCGTAGAGCTGTTCGGTGACACTGTTGTATCTGCCGAACTTGTCGCCTGTCGTCGCCGTTGTCGTGTCCTGGTCGCCGCAGTCCACGAAATACGCGATCTCGCTGTCGAAATCGTAGTAGGTCTTCACTGCGACCGTGTAGACGAAATCGCACACCTTCGCGGATTCTTCGTCGCCGAGCGGTGCAAAGTTCACTTCGACCACATCCGATTCCACGCCGTCCGCCGTCACGGTCTTGGCACAGCGTTCGATCACATCTGCGGGGATCTGGATATCGACGGTGTAGACATCATCTTTTCCGGTGTAATTCAGCGTTTCCGCAAGGAGCACCGCATCGCCGACGCGGATCTTGATGCTCTTGCCGTTGTCAGCCTTGCGGAATTTCACGCGCAGCAGTGTCATCGGGGCAGCGGTATCCACTGCCATGCGGTAGGTGAATTCGCCGCCTGCCTTTGCGTAGCGGTAGGTGCTGTCGTCGGTCACGCCGACGGTGTTGGTCTCCTGCATGTCGTGCAGGGAGTCGTTCTCATACTGACCGTAGCCCGGCTGCACGGTGTCGGTGATGCTCATGGCGGCGCGGGGCGGCTTCTCCTCAATGACGGTGCCGTTCGTGAGGAAATTCCAGTAAATGCCGTAGCGCTGCTGATACTGCCGGTAATGCGGGGTGAAGGTCAGCGCGGTGTTGGTGTCGGAGAGCGTGAATTTCAGCGAATTCGCGTCCTTTTTCATGTGCTCGTCGATCTCGTTCATGAACGACGTGAGCGATTTGCCCTCTTCGGAGAGCGTGATGTTCTGCGAGGAGACGACCTGATCCTTCGGGATCGTCACCCACATGCCCGTGGAACTCGTGACCATATCCTGCTTGCCGAGCTCTGCACTCAGGACAACAGGACCGTACTTGAAGCCGTAGGTGCTCTTTTTGTCGGGGAGGGAATACGCCTTGACTGCCTCCGGAATGGTCAGCACGATCTTGTCGCCCTTTGCGAAATCACCGGTAAGCTGTGCGTAGCCGTCGACCGTGGTGTAGCGCTGTTTCTCGCCGTTCAGCTCGATCGTCATGGTACCCGCTGTCCAGTCCGGCACACGGAAGCGGAAATCGAGAGCGGCGCCGTCTTCGACCGTGAAGCAGACCGTATCTCCGTCGGGAATCTCGCTTTCCTGCCGGATCGTCACGTTCTTTTCCTTCCAGTTGAGCGTGGAGCTCTGGTAGAAGTTTACATAGAGCGCGTCGTCCGTGTGCATATAGATGGTATCGCCCAGCTTCGTGAAGCTCTCCATGCCGGAGCCCGTGCAGCACCAGAAGCTGTCGTACGGCGAGCTGTACACCTTGAAATAGCCCGTCGCCATCGGCTGGAAGTAGGTGGTCATGCCGGTTTCGGGATTCTGCGAGGAGAGGATCGAATTGTAATATGTCCCCTCGTAGAAATCCATATACTTCCGGTCGCCGGTGATCTTGAAAAGCTCGCGCGAGAGCTTGAGCATATTATAGGAGTTGCACGTTTCGCAGTTGCAGTTCGTGCGCTCCTTATCGAGGATATCGTCCTCACCGAAATGCTCCCATTCGCTGTTGCCGCCGGTGATGTAGGTGTGATGCGCCGTGACCATATCCCAGAATGCTTCTGCATATTCGAGATACTTTGTCGCATCGATCTTCTCGCCGGCAACGGTCTTGCCGTTCAGCGCGGTATAGCGCTTCAGTGCGCCGATAAACTTCGGGATCGTCGTGTTTGCGTGCTTGTTGTTGAGCACATTCCGGCCGCCCTTGAGGACGGCTTCGTGCAGATTCGTCTCGTCGAAATAGTGTGCGGCGAGCGCATGTTCATCCTTGCCGGTGATCATGTAGAGCTCGTAGAGGCAGTCGTTCATGCCGCCGTATTCGATCGAGAGCACGGTGTTGTGCGTCTGCTGGTTCCACGTTTTGCAGCGGTTGTAGGTCCAGTCGCCGAGCGCGGATGCGATGGTCTTTGCGCTCTCCTTGCCGGTGAATTTGTAGACGTCGACCAGTCCCTGCACCAGCTTGTGCATCGTGTACCACGGCACCCAGGATTCATTGATGATGTTGGTCTTGCCCTGCTGCACGAGGTCAAACTGCACTTCCACATTGTTTGCATTCTTGACCTGTCCTGCCCAGAGGAAGCCCTCTTTGCCCTTGGAATTCTTCTGGCACTCCGCCATGCCGGAAAGCAGCTTGTCCAGCATATCCGAGAGTCCCTTTTTCTGCGTATCCGTCAGTTCCGGATGCAGATACGCCTGCGCACATGCGGAAAGATAATGCCCGACCGTATGCCCTGCGATCAGCGTATCCTCCCAGCCCTTGTAGCGCGACGCGCCCTGTGTGTTGAGCTTCGCGTTTTCGCGGAAGCCGACCAGAAGCCGGTTCGCATCGAACGAGAGGAGATATTCCATCTCCTTGGCGAATGCATTCGTACAGTATGCATCCTCCATCGTAATGTCGCCGAGACTGAAATCCACGATCTGTGCCGGTTCATCTGCCGCCTGCACCGTCAGTGCCGTCAGCGGCATGACCGTACCGGTGCTGAGCAGAACCGTACAAGCGGAAAGCAGTGCGGCTGCCCGATTTTTCTTGCAAAACATATGAGAATCACCCCTGAAATCAGTCAGAACACCTGTGCTTTTTCTGTCTGCTGCGCCGCGTCTCTGCACTGTGAAGGGGGACAGCACGAAAACGAGCGTCAGCTTGTCTGTATATGTCTGCCGGTGTTCTTTGTATTTGTATTATAACATGTACGGTTTGAAATGTCAACAGACTATTTCCATTTTTTGCGAATTGTGCAAAATTGGATATGATTGCATATATTCGATGCAGAATCGGACATTATTTTGCATCACTTTATAAGCAATAAAGCGATTAAACAACAATACATCTGATTAAATTATGACTTGATATATCCGTACATTTGCCCAAATATTGCGCAGATTTCCGGGATGGGATCTGAAGCATATCTTGATTCATGCGCAAAAGATGCACCGCCGGAATCGCAGAGATCCCGGCGGTGATTGTGTGAATCGTTCGGTTTCAGGTGAAATATGTATGCGCTCAATTGCTGGCTGCTGCCTTTTTGAGGAGTGTCAGATCAATGGCGGTCAGGCGGCTGTCCCCGTCGAAATCGGCGCGGGACGCCTGTTCTGCGGTCAATCCCGGTTCCCCCAGTAAAAAGGACCGCAAAATCGCTGCATCCGCCGTGTTGATGCTGCCGTCTGCGTTGATATCGCCCGGCTTTGCCGCGTCGTGCGGACGGTCTGCGCTGCCAAGGTAATCTGTGAGCTGCGTATACCAGAATTCTCCCAATTTCTGATACCCCGCTTCGCTCGGATGTACACCGTCATAGAGATCTGCTTTGGTGAGCACGCCGTTGACATCGGCAAGCGTGACCGGCTGACCTGCTGCTTTTTTCTTTTGCGCAAGTGCCTTGATCTGCGCATTGCACTGTGCTACGGCGGCGTCCATCGACTCCACTGTAAAATAGTATTCGCTGATATAAAGATGATCGTTTGCATCCATTGCAGGCAGCGTGGCGAGATAGAGCATGCCGTTTTCGGGCAGCGCGGGAAGGATCATATCGACAAGGTGCTCCAGACGTTCACCGAAATGATCGAGATCGTAGAGCGAAAGGATATCGTTCGTGCCGATCTGCAAAAAGATCACGTCGGCGGGATGCGTTTCAAGCATGGTCTCCATGAAGCTGGAAAGCCCGATCCGTCCGCCGGAGACAGAATCTTCCTGTGCGATGTTGTCGATGGAATAGCCGCTGAATCCCGCATGGTTGGGATCGTAGCCGTCGGAGGTGCTGATGCCCCAGTTCGGGCCGACAAAGTCGATCCGGCCGGCGAGTCCGTTTTCCGTGACCATACTGCAAAGTGTGTTGCGGTAACCGCCTGTGAGCCAGAAGCCGTCCGTGATGGAGTCTCCCATGCACATAACGCGGAGCTTCGTGCTGTCTTCTGCACATACCGGCGGCTGTGCGCCCGTCAGCATGAGTGCGGCAGCACAAAATGCCGCCGCTTTTCTTTTCCAGTTGTCATACATATTATAGCCCCTTAAATAATTCCCCTAAGCGGATTGCTCCCGCCGGCGTGTTCGCATCCTTTTTTATCTGCGGAGCGTGCGCCAAAGTTCTTTTTGATAACCTCTTATCCGTCATAAACCGGATTTTCTATGTGAACAGTATAGCAGAAAACGCAGTTTTCGGCAATGCACAATCATCACTCCGGATTGTGCATTCATAAACTTTCGTACATATTGGATATGATTGCACAGTCTGCGGAGACGATCTGTAATATTGAAGAAAATGTGAGGATTTATGAGAATTGTGTGTATCCGCTTGACGAAACTCCGAAAAAGCGGTATAATAAGGAGTAAACGATTTTTTCCTAAAGGAGGGATGCATATGCAGACCGAGTGCTTTGAGAATCGGGAGCTTTCATGGCTGCGGTTCAACCGGCGTGTGTTGGAGGAAGCACAGGCGCCCGGAAATCCGCTGCTGGAACGGCTCGGCTTTACGGCGATCTTTCAGAGCAATCTGGACGAATTCTTCCGCGTCCGTGTCGGCAATCTCCTCAGAAAACAGCAGGAGGATCCCAAAAAGCGCGATCCTCTGAGCAAAATGAAGCCCAAGGCGCTTCTCCGCGCCATTCTGGAACAGGTGCGGACGATGACGCCCGCCCGCGATGCGGCATATCACGAGATCATGACACTGCTCCGGAGCCATGGGCTCGAACAGGTGACAATGCATTCTGCGACGCCTGCGGAACAGACGATGCTGGCGGAATGGTTCCGGCGGGAGATCCGGCCGGTTTCACTGCCCGTTGTGATCGACAAGGGCAAGCCGTTCCCGTTTTTCCGCGACAGAGCGCTCTATGCCGTGCTGCGTCTGGAATCGAAATCCGGCATCCGGATGGGCGTGCTGCCCGTTTCCGATCAATGTCAGCGGATCATCCGTCTGGGCAGCGGGGGACGGTTCATCCTCGCGGAGGATGTGATCCTTGCGTTCGCACATACGGTGTTCAGCAATTCCCGCGTCATCGACCGGACGATCCTGCGCGTGACCCGCTCCGCCAGCATCACGCTCGATGATATCGGCGACCTGCGCACGGGCGATTTCCGCTCGGATATGCAGACAATGATCGGAGAGCGGAACCGTCTGCCGATCGTGCGGCTGGAGCTTTCGGAGACATTCTATCAGCCCGCGCTCAGCTATCTTTGCGAGAAAATGGACATCAAGCCGGAACAGGTGTTCTACGCGAAGGCGCCGCTGGATCTTTCGTTTGTCTATGAGTGCAAGCATCTTGTGACCGACCAGAGCTTACAGTTCACGCGGATGGTGCCGCAGAAGCCGGCATCGGTCGAGGAGCGCGGCACCATGTTCACGCAGATCCGCAGGCACGATATCCTGCTGAATTACCCCTACGAGAGCATCCGCCCGTTCCTGCGTCTGCTGGACGAAGCCGCGGACGATCCCGCCGTGATCAGCATTTCGATCACGCTCTACCGCATGGCGCGGGATTCCCGTGTGATTGCGGCGCTCTGTGAGGCTGCCGGACGCGGCAAGGAGGTCACGGCGCTGACCGAGCTGCGGGCGCGGTTCGACGAGCAGGGGAACATTGAATGGAGCAAGGTGCTGGAACGCGCCGGCGTCCATGTGATCTACGGCCCCGCGGACTACAAGGTCCACAGCAAGCTGCTTCTCATCACCCGCAAGAACCGCGGCAAGGTCGAGAGCTTCACGCAGATCGGCACGGGCAACTACAACGAAAAGACTGCGGCGATCTACACGGACTATTCGCTGATGACCGCCGATCCGCAGATCGCACAGGATGCGGCGAATGTGTTCGCATCGCTCCGTGAGGGCAAGCTGCCGCCGCCGCAGACGGATCTGCTGGTTGCGCCGGACGGGCTGAAGCCGCGTGTGCTGGAGATGATCGACCGCGAGATCAGTCTTGCGAAGCAGGAGCTTCCGGCATACATCGGGCTGCGCATGAACGGCCTCTGCGACAAGGATATTATGAAAAAGCTGGTCGAGGCCTCCAATGCAGGCGTGAAGATCGAGATCCTCGTGCGCGGTGTCTGTTCGCTGATCCCGCGGATCCCCGACAAGACCGCGAACATTGAGATCCGCAGCATCGTCGGGCGCTATCTGGAGCATGCGCGTGTATACATCTTCGGAACGCCGGAACGCATGCAGATCTATCTCGGATCGGCAGATTTCATGCCGCGAAACACGGAGGGCAGAGTCGAGATCTGTGCGCCGGTGAAGGATGCTGCACTGAAACAGCGCATCCTCGATGAATTCCGGCTGCAATTCTCCGATCCAGCCAAGGCGCGTTACCGCACGGAGGACGGCGAATTTCATCTGCCTGAGGGCGGCGATCCTGCGCAGAATTCGCAGGAGGCGCTCCACCGCGCCGCCTATGACCGTGCCGCAGAGCATGATGCGGTGCAGGATGATTGAGGAGGGCGGCAATGTTTGGAAAAAAACCTGCCACCCGGACACAGTTCATGCTGGTGACATACGGAATTCTGCTTTATCTCGGTCTGACGCATTTTGACTCAATTAAGGGCGGTCTTGCATGGTTCTTTGCGATCATGCAGCCGGTCGTGTACGGCATCTGCATTGCGTTTGTGATCAATCTGTTCATGAAAGTGTTCCGCACGCGCGTGTTCAAGGCGATGGATGCCTCCGAACGGCCGTGGGAACGGAAGGTCGCGGGCATTCTGAGCGGCGTCTGTACGGTGCTGGTCATGCTGATCATCCTTTCGATGATCGTGTTCCTGATCGTGCCGCAGATGACGACGGCGCTCAATACGCTGATCAATAAGCTGCCGGGCAGCGAAGAACGGCTCAGGGCGCTGATCCTCGGAAAGCTCACGGAATGGCGCGCACCGGATACATTCCTTGTGTATGTGAAGGAATTCCAGCTGGACTGGGAAACGCTTCTCGGATTTGCGGGCGATCTGCTAGACGGCAAGGTCGAAAGCCTGCTCGGTACGGCATTCAGCGCAACGACGAGTGTGCTCTCCACGGCGACCAATTTCATCATCGGTCTGATCATTGCGGTCTATATTCTGCTGCAGAAGGAGCGCGTGCTGTTCCTCTGCCACAAGCTGATCCAGCTGATCGTGCCGCAGAAATATCACAGGCGCACATTCCGCGTGCTGTCGCTGACAAATCAGTCCTTCGGCAACTTCCTCACGGGACAGTTCATCGAAGCGATCTGTCTCGGCACGCTCACGGCACTCGGCTGTCTGATCTTCCGGTTCCCGTATGCGGGAACGATCGGTGTTTTGCAGGGCATCACGGCGCTGCTGCCGATCATCGGCGCATGGATCGGTGCCGGCGTCGGCGCACTGCTTGTATGGGTGGAGGATCCGAGCCAGGCGTTCTGGTTTCTCGTGTTTATCTTCCTGCTGCAGCAGGTGGATAATCAGTTCATCTACCCGAAGATCGTCGGCAATACGGTCGGCCTGCCGGAAATGCTCGTGCTGATCGCGGTCGTCGTCGGCGGCAGCGTCGGCGGTGTGGTCGGCATCATGTCCGCAGTCCCGCTGTGTACGATCATCTACACGCTGCTCAAGGAGGCACTCGACAAAATGCCGCCTGATCCGGAGGATCCGAAGCCGGAAAGCCCCCCGGA
>JAFZPL010000137.1 GCA_017550355.1 Oscillospiraceae bacterium
GACAGTGCAGAATCCGGTGATTCAGCAGGGGACAAACAAGCTGGATCTGATGATCACAAACAACACCGCGCAGACGTTCACGGTTTCTTCCATACAGTTTCTGCTGACGCGGGAATACGAGAACGGCAAAGCGGTCGGGTATTCCAGAGATGCATCGAAATCATTGAGCGAAACGCGTGCTGCAGTCGCAGCCGGCAGCACTGTGCCGTTCACATTCGAGCTGGACGTCTTTACGGAGGAGCTGCCCGCGGGCAATTATACGCTCCGGCTCTTTGACAGCGAAGTGCAGTTCACGATTCAATAAGAGGACATGCTCAATCCACTGAAATCATCCGAACCGGAGGTGATACCGTATGAAAAAAGTGAAAAAAATCGCACTGATCTGCGTCGGGACAGTTTTGCTCTGGTTTCTCATTGTGTTTGCAGTCTATCATCTGTTCATCAAGAACCGCTCGAATATCGATCTTGCGGAATACGGCTATGTGACCGATTATCTCCACAGAACCTACGGCGGCCATTATACGCTCCACCGCGGACGGTTTGTGCAGTATGATTACGGCATCACCGGCGGCATGTTCCAGTATTATTTCTATGTTTCCGATGAGAAGGACAGGGAATATGTCGCGCATTACTGCACAATGGCGCCGATCAGCGAGGAGAACCTCAACACGCTGATTTTTGAGGCGGTGAAGGTATGAAAAAGAAACGGAAGATCGTGATCGGCATATTGATTGCGGTTGCTTCGTTGATTCCATACCGCATTTCGGAGGACGCGCCCATTTTCAAAAAGGTTTCGGCGCTGCTGTATTCCTACGAAGAAGCAGCGGAAATCAATATGCAGAAGCATATCGGCACAGAAACGACCACACTGAAACTGCTCTGGATCCCTGTTTATACGGATACAGACACCTGGCCGGTTTGTGATGATTGAAAAATTCATAAACCATAATTCATAATGCATAATGAAAATCTCCCATCGGAAAACAAACCTGATGGGAGATTTTTGTAATGCATGATGAATTGTTACTGCACGCCTTTGAGTTCATAGCCCGCATCGTCGATCACAGCGCGGAGTGCTGCTTCATCGGGCAGATTTTCGCCCTCGATCACAGCGGTATTCTCCGTGTGGCTGACGCTGAGAACGGTCACGCCCTCCATTTTGCTCAGTGCCTTCTGAACGTGTGTCTCGCATTTCCCGCACATCATTCCGTCGATGAAAAGAGTCTTTTTTGCCATGGTTTCCACCTTGCCTTTCCTGTTTTCAATTTGCATATTGACCGCAGGTGCATCCTTTTCGGAGACCTGTACCGGCTTGAAGAAATTGAGCCGCAGTGCGTTCGATACCACACAGAAGCTTGAAATGCTCATTGCTGCCGCGCCGAACATCGGCGGGAGCGTGAGACCGAGTGGGACAAAAACACCCGCCGCGACCGGAATCCCGATCACATTATAGATGAATGCCCAGAACAGATTTTCGCGGATATTCCGGAGCGTTTTGCGCGAAAGCTGAATTGCGGTCACGGCATCGGTCAGGCGGCTTTGCATGAGCACCACATCCGCCGCGTCGATCGCGATATCCGTTCCCGCACCGATCGCAATGCCGGCGTCTGCCGCTGTCAGCGCGGGTGCATCATTGATGCCGTCGCCGATCATGCAGACCTTGCCGTCCGTTTTGAGCGATTCGATCACTTCGCGTTTTTCTGCGGGCAAAACCCCGGCGATCACACGGTCAACGCCTGCCTGCTGCCCGATTGCTGCCGCCGTTTTCACGTTGTCTCCGGTCAGCATCACGACGCTGATGCCCATGGCGCGGAGCGTCTGCACCGCACTGCGGCTGTCCGGACGAATGATATCTGCCGCCGCAAGCATCCCGAGATACTGCCCGTCGCGCCGGAAAATCAGCGGCGTTTTGCCGGATGCCGCGCAGCTTTCTGCGACATTCCGGATATCATCCGGCAGAGCACCGTTGCGCAGACTGCCTGCCGAAAGCATATGCCCATTGCAGACAGCATGCACGCCGTTTCCGACCTCTGCCGCGAAATCCGTGACTGCCTCTGGCTCGATCCCGCGTTCGGCAGCAAGCGCCATGACTGCTTTTGCAAGCGGATGTTCGCTGTGCTGTTCGACCGCTGCCGCCGCACGGAGCAGCGTCTCCTCCGAAATGCCGGATGCCGGAAGAAGATCGGTGATGCGTGGTTTTCCTTCAGTGACGGTGCCGGTCTTGTCGACGACGACCGTCCGGATGCGTCCCGTTTCTTCGAGCGATGCCGCCGTCTTGAACAGAATCCTGTTTTTCGCGCCGACGCCGCTGCCGACCATCACCGCGACCGGCGTTGCAAGACCGAGCGCACACGGGCAGGAGATCACGAGGACTGCTACGCCCCGCGCCAGCGCAAAGCTGCCGGATTCACCGAGCAGCAGCCAGATGACTGCGGTGAGAACAGCCACCGAGATGACCGCCGGAACGAAAATGCCCGCGATCCGGTCGGCGGTTTTGGCAATCGGTGCTTTTGTCGCCGCCGTTTCCTGCACCATGCGGATGATCTGCGAAAGCGCGGTGTCGTTGCCGGTACGCGTCGCTTCACAGCGGAGAAACCCCGCCTGATTGATCGTACCCGCCGAGACGCTGTCGCCTGCGGTCTTGTCAACGGGGATGCTTTCGCCGGTCAGCGCGGACTCATCCACAGCGCCCGCGCCGGAAAGAATCACGCCGTCCGCGGGGATCTGTGCGCCAGGCTTCACCAGAAAGACCGTTCCGCGCTGCACGCGGTCGACGGGAACTTCCTGTTCGCCCGAATCTGTCTCGATCACGGCGGTTTTCGGCGCCAATGCGAGCAATCCTCTGAGCGCGTCGGTGGTTTTGCCTTTGGCGCGTGCCTCCAGCAGCTTGCCGAGCGTGATGAGCGTCACGATCATCGCTGCCGACTCAAAATACAGCTGTCCTTCTGTGCCGGATACCGCCGTTTCCAGCAGTACCGCAGTGCTCCATACAAATGACGTCACGGAGCCGAGCGCGACGAGCGTGTCCATATTCGGCGCACGGTGCAGCACCGCGTTTGTTCCGCTGATGAAGAAGCGCTGGTTCACGGTCATAATGATGCCGGACAGCAGCATCTGCAAAATGCCGTTTGCCGCGGGATATCCCGCATAGACACGCGGCAGTCCGAGCATGCTGCCCATTGAAACATACATGAGCACGAGCAGCAGGATCAGCGAAACGATCAGGCGGCGGCGCAGCTTCGGTGTTTCCGTGTCGCGGAGGGCGTCATCCGATGGGGGAGGGGTATTTTCGCCCTGCACCGCTGCGCCGTAGCCGGCATTGGTCACTGCCGCGATCACTGCCTGCGGCGGCGCCGTGCCTTCCACGCGCATGGAATTGGTCAGCAGACTGACCGAACACGCCGTCACGCCCTCCACGCCGCTGACAGCCCTTTCCACTCTCGCACTGCATGCCGCACAGCTCATTCCTGTGACTGAATACTGTTCCATGATACCTCATTTCATCAGCTTCTGCACGATTTCGGTCAGCTCGTCGATCACGGCGTCATTGCCGTTCCGGATATCCCGTGCCACGCATCCGCGGATGTGCAGCGCGAGCAGATCACGGTTAAAGGCGTTGATTGCCGCCTTGACCGCTGCAGACTGCGTCAGGATATCCGCGCAGTAGCTGTCCTGTTCGAGCATATTCTGCAAGCCGCGCACCTGTCCTTCGATGCGCTTCAGACGGTTCATCAGCCGTTTCCGGTCTTCCGCGTCCCGTTTCGTTTTTTTCGCACAGTGCGGACATTTTTGCTTTTCATCCATCTCAATATACCCCCTATGGGTATTATTATACACCTGTTTTCACATTTTGTCAAGCAATATCCGAAAAAAACGGACAGACGCTCCGCAAAGCATCTGCCCGTATTCCTTAATCCAATTCAAATGCGCCCGTGTAAAGCTGATAATACGTGCCTTTCTGGGCGATCAATTCCTTGTGGCTTCCGCGCTCAATGATGCGTCCGTGGTCGAGCACCATGATGACGTCGGAGTTCTTGACGGTGGAGAGACGGTGCGCGATCACAAAGACCGTCCGTCCTTTCATCAGTGCGTCCATGCCGCGCTGCACGATCGCTTCGGTGTGCGTGTCGATCGAGGAGGTCGCTTCGTCCATGATCATAACAGGCGGATCCGCAACTGCCGCACGGGCAATCGCGATCAGCTGCCGCTGTCCCTGTGAAAGGTTTGCGCCGTTGCTGGTCAGCATCGTATCATAGCCCTCCGGCAGACGCGAGATGAAGTCGTCCGCGCCCGCGAGCTTGGCGGCGTTGCGGCAGTCATCGTCGGAGGCGTCGAGCCGGCCGTAGCGGATATTCTCCATGACTGAGCCGGTGAAGAGGTTCGTTTCCTGCAGGACCAGTCCGAGCGAGCGCCGCAGATCGGCTTTTTTGATCTTGTTCACGTTGATGCCGTCATAGCGGATCTTGCCGTCCGCGATATCGTAGAAGCGGTTGATGAGGTTGGTGATCGTTGTTTTGCCCGCGCCGGTCGCGCCGACGAATGCCACCTTCTGACCGGGCTTTGCAAACACGGAGACGTCGTGCAGAACGGGTTTGCCCTCCTCGTAGGCGAAGTCCACATCGTTCAGCGTGACCTCGCCGCGCAGAGGCGTATAGGTGATCGAGCCGTCTGCGGTGTGCGGGTGCTTCCATGCCCACTGATGCGTGCGCTCCGTTGTCTCGGTGACGGTGCCGTCTGCCGCGATCTTTGCGTTCACGAGCGTGACATAGCCCTCGTCTGCTTCGGGCGTTTCGTCCATCAGCGAGAAGATGCGGTCTGCACCTGCGACTGCCATGACGATCGCGTTGATCTGCTGTGTGACCTGGTTGAGGTTTCCGGTGAACTGCTTTGTCATATTGAGGAACGGCACGACGATGCTCACGCCGATCGGCAGACCGGACAGCGAGATGTTGCCGGCGTTGGAAAGGATCATGGCGCCGCCGACCGTTGCGATGATGACATAGAGGATATTGCCGATATTCATAATGATCGGAACGAGGGAGTTTGCGTAGGCATGTGCGCGGAAGCTGTCCTCGAAGAGCGCGTTGTTGATCTCATCAAAATCCTGCTGGCTCTGCTTTTCATGGCAGAAGACCTGCACGACCTTCTGACCGTTCATCATTTCCTGTACAAAGCCCTCTGTTTTGCCGACGGCTGCCTGCTGGCGCACGAAATACTTCGCCGAACCGCCGCCGATCTTGCCGGAGACCATCATCATCGTGATAACGCCCGCAATGACGATCAGCGTCAGCCAGATGCTGTAATACATCATGATCGCAAACACGAACAGCACGATGGAGCCGGCCTGCACAAGAGATGGAAGCGCCTGTGAAAGCAGCTGACGCAGCGTGTCGATATCGTTCGTGTAGTAGCTCATGATATCGCCGTGCTTGTGGGTGTCGAAGAAGCGCAGCGGGAGCGTCTGCATTTTTTCAAACAGCGAGGAGCGGATCTTGTTGAGGAATCCGTGCGTCATGATCGCCACAAGCTGCTGATAGAGCGTCATGGCACACATGGCAATGATATAGAGCGTGACCAGCAGACCGACCATCGGGAGAATTTCCTTGCTTGCGGCTTCCCAGTCGCCGGATGCGACATATTTTTCAATCTCTGCAATGACCTTCTGCACGAACACCGCCGGGATGGAGGAAGTCGCCGCGGAGAAAAGGATGCAGCCGATGGTCACGGGGAACAGCACCGGATAGAAATGCACCAGCATCTTGATCAGACGTGCCATCGACTTTGCAGCATCTGCTTTGGTGGCAGGCTTTCCGTAGACTTTCGGATTACGCGGCATCGTCATCACCTCCGTTGGTCTGCTGCTCATAGATCTCGCGGTAAATCTCGCTCTTCTGCATCAGCGTTTCGTGATTGCCCATTGCAGCGACGGTGCCGTTCTCCATCACGAGGATGATATCGGCATCCATCACGGACGCGACGCGCTGTGCAATGATGATCTTGGTGGTATCGGGAATGAATTTCTTGAAGCCGGAACGGATGAATGCATCGGTCTTGGTGTCGACTGCACTGGTGGAATCGTCCAGAATGAGGATCTTCGGCTTCTTGAGCAGTGCGCGTGCGATGCACAGACGCTGTTTCTGTCCGCCGGAGACATTCGTGCCGCCCTGTTCGATCTTCGTGTCATAGCCGTCCGGGAACGACATAACGAAATCGTGTGCCTGTGCGAGCCTGCATGCTTCGATCAGCTCTTCATCGGTCGCTTCTTCATTGCCCCAGCGGAGATTTTCCTTGATCGTGCCGGAGAAGAGCACGTTTTTCTGGAGCACCATTGCAACAGAATCGCGCAGGGCACTCAGATCATATTTTCGCACATCCAGCCCGCCGACATGCACTTCGCCGATGCTTGTGTCGTAAAGGCGCGGGATCAGCTGCACAAGCGAGGATTTTCCGGAGCCTGTGCCGCCGAGGATGCCGACCGTCGCACCGGAAGGAATGTGCAGATCAATGTCGGAGAGCGAATAGCGCTTGGCGCTGTCGGAGTATTTGAAGCTGACGCCGTTGAAGTCGATCGCACCGTTTTTGATCTCGGAGACGGCATCCTCCGGATTGCGGATCGCGGGTTCTTCGATCAGCACCTCGGAAATACGTCTGACCGATTCTGCGGACATGGTCAGCATGACGTAGATCATGGAGAGCATCATCAGCTGAATGAGGATCTGGAAGCCGTAGGTCAGCATACCGGAGATCTGTCCGACATTGACATCCAGTCCTCTGCCGGAGATAATGATCTTTGAGCCGTAGCTCAGAATGAAAGCCATATTAAAATAGAGGCAGATCTGCATGAGCGGCGCATTCAGCGCGACGATGCGCTCCGCCTTGGTGAATTCCTTGCAGATACTGTCGGATGCCTTGCGGAACTTTTCCTTTTCGTGTTCCTCACGCGCAAAGCCCTTGACCACGCGCATGCCGCGGACGTTTTCTTCGATGGACTCGTTCAGGCGGTCGTACCGCTTGAAGACGCTGCGGAACGCGGGCATTGCGAATTTCGCGATCATGCAGAGACCGAACGCCAGCACCGGAATGACGATTGCAAACGTGACTGCCAGACTGCCGCCCATGATGAACGCCATGGTGATGGAAAAGATCAGCATCAGCGGCGCACGCACTGCCATGCGGATGCACATCATGAACGCCATCTGCACGTTGTTGATGTCGGTGGTCAGGCGCGTGACCAGTGAGGAGGTCGAGAATTTGTCAATGTTCCGGAACGAAAAGGCCTGCACTCTCGCAAAGATGTCGTGCCGGACATTCTTGGAGAATCCTGCTGCTGCCTTTGCGCTCGTGTAGCCTGCGAGACCGCCGCATGCCAGTGAAATGACGGTCATCACAAAGAGGATACCGCCCGTGCGGAGGAGATAATCCATCTCCACGCCGTTCGTGACATGGTTGACCAGATCCGCAGTGATGGTCGGAATGATCGCTTCGATGATCGCTTCGCCCGTGATAAAGAGGATCGTCAATATCACGGGGAGCTTGTATTCCCGAAGACATTTGAGTATGGTTTTGTACATAAACACGCTCCTTTCAGTCAGCTTCTGTAATATTGTGCTGCATCCGGATCAGATAGCTCCGCAGCGTTTCCAGTTCCTCCGCCGAAAAACCGTTTGTGAGCGTCTGCTCGGTCTTGCGGTTGATTTCGCGGATCTGTTCGGTGTACTGCTTTGCCAGCGGTGTCAGGATGATCTTCTTGAGCCGGTCGTCGTGCGTGACGCGTTCGCGGACGATGAAGCCGGCGTTTTCCAGCGCAGCGAGAACCTTCGATGCGGTCGAACGGCACATCCGGAATTCCCGTTCCAGATCCCGCTGATAGATGTCCTCGTTTTCGTGATCTGCCAGATAGCCGATGATCCATCCGCCTGTGCCGGTGAGCTGTGCAAGTTCCTTGCATACCTCAGAGCGGTCGAGATGCCGGCGGATGCCGATGCTCAGGGTGCGGAGGGCGACCAGAGTCTTGTATTCCATAAATCCACCCCTTTCTGTCGGATAGCTTGTTTGCAAGAGAAACTGTTCACCATGAAACATTATACAGCGGGTTTGCTAAATTGTCAAGTGAAAAATTGGTGATAAAGCCGATGAAAAACTGTGCGTTTTTCTCCGTTCGCAAGATTTCTCCGCAGAGACGCAAGAATATTATGAAATCACAAGAATTTCATGAAATTATAATAATTATGGCACAAAAACTTTCTTGACACCTCCTATATTTTGTGCTATAATAATACTGCGGTTCAATGGATCCAGACGAAACAGGAAAGGAACGGATGATCATGCGCGAATATTCACTGAAGATTGCAGAAACGGTGAAGCAGTTTCTGGACGAAGACGAATGGAATTACGATTTTGACGAAGAAAACGGCGTGTTTCACAGCGGTGTGAAGCTCAAATGCAAATTTCAGCATGCGGAGATCATGATCCGCACTTACAATGATGCCTTCACGGTGCTGTTTGTGCTTCCGGTCAAGGCGGATGAGGAGACGCGCGGCAAGGTCACGGAATTTCTGATGCGTGCGAATTACGGCATGATCCGCGGCGGTTTTGAGATGGATCTCCACGACGGCGAGGTGCGCTTCCGCACGTCGCATTACTGCGGGAAGAATGTGGATCTGGTGGATTACGATGCCGTCCGCGACACCGTTTATCTCAATTATCAGATCGTCGACCGTTACGGCACGGGGCTGATGGCAGTCATGATGGGCTTCATGGAACCGGAGGAGGCTGTCGAAAAGGCAGAAGCGTGATCTGCGGTTTCATTTGCGGAGAACGCAAAGAATGCGGGATTATGGCACAAAATTTTGCTTGACATTTTAATGGTTTTGTGCTATAATAATATTGTAATCAATTGCCGGGAAGGCAAAGCATGAAAGGAGCATTATAATATGCGCGATTATTCTCTCAAAATTGCAGAAATGGTGAAACAGTTTCTCGACGACGACGATTGGAGATACAAGTTTGACGAAGAAAACGGTGTCGTCAACACGGGCATGAAGCTCAACTGCAAGTTTCAGCGTGCAGATGTCAGCATCCGTGTAAATTCCGACACATTCCTGGTGCTGTTCATCCTGCCGGTCAATGCTGATGAAGATATCCGCCCGAAGGTGCTGGACTTCATCAACAGAGCAAACTACGGTCTGATCCGCGGCGGCTTCGAGATGGATGTCCGCGACGGTGAGGTGCGTTTCCGTACATCGCACTACTGCGGTGAAAATTGTGATATGATCTGCGCGGATGTCATCAAAGACGCCATCTACCTGAACTATTCGATGGTCGAGCGCTACGGCTCCGAGCTCATGGCTGTGATGATGGGCTTTATGGAACCGGAAGAGGCGATCGAGAAGGCAGATAATAAATAACAGAGCACACGATCATTTCAGACGAATGACGCACCGGATCTCCAGCCTGACAATGCTGGATGGTTTGGTGCGTTTTTTGCAAACGGGAAAGAGTATTACAGTAAAATATGTGAGGAGGACTGAATATGAAACGGAATCACCGATGGCACCGTCTGGCAGCAGGTGCAGTTTCAGCGGTCATGCTGCTGTCAGCTGCACAGTTTCCGGCAAGCGCGGCGCCGACCTTTGAAAACCTTGTCCATCAGGCATGGAGGGAGCATTCGAGCCAGGTTTATCTGGGCGGCATAAATGTCACCTGCGATGAGATCACCGATGCATATTATAATGCGCTCTATTCGGACGCCAGCTGGTTCTATGTTTCACCTGCTTTCCGGTATTCCTATAAGGGAGACAGGGTCGTCGGCCTCGAGATCAACTACAATTACGAAAAAGATGAGATTCCCGTCATGCAGCAGCAACTCGATGAAACCATCGACAAGATCGTTGCGAAATGCAATCCGAACTGGAGCGACGTGGAAAAGGTGCTGTTTTTCCACGATTATCTCGCCGAAAACATTTACTATGATCTTGAGCTGAAGAAGCTGGATGCATACACGGCACTGGTGGAAGGCTGTTCGGTGTGTCAGGGTTACAGCCTCGCGATGTGTCTGCTCTGCAAGGAAGTCGATATTCCGTGTTATACGATCACCAGTCAGGAGCTCATGCATATGTGGAATGTCGTGAAGATCGGCAGCCACTGGTATCAGTTCGACCTGACCTTCGACGATGCTGTGCCGGACCGCATCGGACGCTCTATGCATACGTTCTTCCTCAAGACTGATGCGGAAATGATGTCGGATTCGTACCACGGCGCCACAGACTGGAAAATCTACCCGACCTCTGCGAATATCGTATGCGATACAGAATGGGATACTCCTGATTTCTGGGAAGATGCTACCGACGGTGTCTCGGCGCTTTCGGACGGCAGCATGGTTTACACCGTCAGCAACAAAGTCTCCGATGTGAAAACGACGGATGACATCTGCGCGGTGATCCGCAAAGTTCAGCCGGACGGTGTCATAATGGATCTGTACCGGATCGGCGGATACTGGCGTCTTTCGGACGGTTCGATCTATCCGGTCAGCTTTTCGACGGTCAGCGTGTACGATGATATGCTCTATTTCTTCGACAGCCAGAATATCTATTCAATGCAAGCGGATGGAAGTGATCCGAAGGTCATTCATACACTTTCGAAAAGTGAAAAAGCGATCGGCAATATTTACGGCATGACGGTCAGCGAGGAAGGTCTTCTGACCTATCAGCTGACGCCGGAATCTGCACTGAGTGTGGAAAACGGACATGATCTCTCCACATTCAAGATGATCCAGCTGGAAAAGAAGCCTGCGGTGACAGTGTCGGAGAAGACGGAGACCACAACATCCGAAACAACAACGACCACCACTACCACGACAACGCCGACGACAACAACCTCCACCTCCACGACCACCACAACAACGACTACAACGCCGACCACGACCACCACCACTTCCACAACAACATCTACAACGACGACGACAACCACAACAACGACCACCACAACAACGACCAC
>JAFZPL010000138.1 GCA_017550355.1 Oscillospiraceae bacterium
CGCGAAAAATGACAGCGGCCTTTCTGGCCTGCACACTTTGCAATTCGGCACAGGAGCTGACAGCATCCGGTTATGCGCAGACCTGCCGTCCGGTCTGCTATACCCTGACGGAAACGGCAGGCTGCTGGTACTATGCAGACGAAAACGGCAATCCGATGCCGGAGCAGTCCGCACCGCGCCGCAGAAAGGCTCCGGCAGATCTGCAGGGACTGCCCGCCCGCTATGATCTGCGGGAGGAAGGCTATGTGACACCGGCAAAGTCGCAGGTCGGCGGGACCTGCTGGGCTTACGGGCATATCGGTGCGATCGAGTCCAATATGATCCGGAAAGGAATGGCCGAGCCGACACTGGATCTTTCTGAGGCACACATGATATGGTTCGGCCGCGGACAGGGCGGTCCGGCGGATCCGTCCGATCCGCTCTACGGAGACGGCGTAAATCTCGGCACAGAGGCATATATACAGGGCGGCGGGCTGTACTGGGTCACCGGTCCGCTTCTCGCATGGGAAGGCGTTGTACGTGAATCGGATGCGCCTGCGCATCAGGACAGGAGCCCGATGGATGAATCGCTGCGGTTCCGTTCGATCGCGCATTTGCAGAATATGCGGAAATACTCCAAAAAAGACGCCCTCATAATCAAGCAGACATTGATGGAAAAGGGCGCGCTGGCATTTTCGTATTTCATCCCGTCAAACATCGAGTGCATGTCTCCGCAGTGCGGCTTTTATCAGACGCTGTATGTTCCGGGCGATCCTGCACGCTCAAAAGTTGAAGGCGGCGGGCATACCGTGACGCTGGTCGGCTGGGACGACAAATTCCCGAAGGAGAACTTCAACGAAACGCCGCCCGGAGACGGCGCTTGGATCCTGAAAAACACATGGGGCGAAAATGCCTCCCGGACGGAAAAAGGCTTTTTCTATATGTCGTATTACGAGCCGGGCATTGCGGATATTTCACTGCTGGACATGGAATCCCCGGACAATTACAGCGGGATCTATCAGTACGACGGCGACTCCGATACGAGCTATACGACCGGTCACGGCTCTGACTACGGCTTTTTGCAGGCAAATGTTTTTACGGCGCGGAAGGACGAAAATATCACTGCGGTCGGTTTCTATATCAACAATTACGATGTGCCGTATGAAGCAGAGATCTACGCACTGGAGCCTGACTTTGCGGATCCGCGGGACGGCAGGCTTCTGACTTCCGTCAGCGGAACGGCAGACTATATCGGTTATTACACGGTCCCGCTTGCGCCGGGATGCGGCGTCCGTGCCGGACAGCTGTTTTCTGTTGTCATCAAAACGGCGCCCTGCGCGCATACGACCTGTCATTTCGACCGGCACTGTTTTGCGCCCCGCACATCCTTCTTCACGGTCTATAATGCGGACGGAGAAGAACCGTGGAAGGACTGTTATGAAGACGGGCGCGGGAATGCCAATATCAAGGCTTATACATCCAACGGCCTGATGCTCTGTGAAGCGCTCTGTCCGGATCCGCTGATCCGTGAAGACCTTGCAGCGGAATATGATACGGACGGAGACGGGTTCCTCACGGAAGATGAGCTGTCTGCGGTTCACGGGATCCCGTATGATATCAGCGGGGACGGCTGGGTCAATGCGGCAGACCTGACGCTGCTGAAGCGTGCCGTGTCCGGAAAACAGGCGGCAGGCTCCGGTTATCACTGGAACAACGGTGACCTTGATCACGACAGAAGGCTGACGCGTGAGGATGTTGAGATCATGCGGTGTTTCCTGCTCCGGAAGCCGGAAACCGCATGATGCAGAAGCGGGATTTCGTCGCGGATGAAATGCACACCGCGCCGGCATTTCGTCACGGTTTGGAAACTCAGGTGCCCAAAACGGGATTTCATCGCCGTATACGGCATTTCATCTCAAAATCCGGCATTTCGTCGTATTATATTGCTTTTCTTGAAGTATCGTGCTATAATAATATTGTGGACTTCAAAATCAGATACAAAACGTCACACTACATTTCATACAGGGGGATTTCGCATCACTGCTGAGCTGTTTTCCGTGCGCGGAGGAATGCAGCTGAGTATATTATCACAACACCTTATTCACTACAATCTCAGGAGGATCTCCACATGAAACGCATTAAATTTATGGTTTGTATCTCAACCGCACTGTTTGCACTCTCTGCAGTCCCGTTTTCTGCCGGCATCACAGCACAGGCTGCAACGGGTACAGGCACCACATCAAACGGCCTCAAGTATTCCTATGATACTTCCGCAAACAAAGCGGTCATCACCGGATACACAGGCTCTGCTTCTGCCGTGACGATCCCTTCGACCCTTGCAAACTGCTCTGTCAAAGAGATCGGCAAAAAAGCGTTCTTTTATAAGAATGTGACATCGGTCTCGCTCCCGAACACTGTTTCAACGATCGGGGAAAACGCATTTTACGGCTCTCATCTGACGAGCATCACCCTGCCCTCCGGCGTGACCGCAGTCGATCAGTATGCCTTTGCATTCTGCAGCGACCTGCAAACGGTCACGATCAGCGGTGCGGCAGAACTGGATCTCGCTTCTTTCTGGAATTGCCCGTCTTTGACCAGTGTGCAGGTTTCCGCAAATTCCAAAACCAAAAGAGACCAGATCGCATTTATGGAATGCCCGAACCTGACACAGGTCAACGGCATTGCACCTTATACGACCCAGACAGACAGCAGCGGTCATACGTATCCCGTCCTGAATCCTGCGGCAGAGACTGCCATCCGCAATCACTTCAGCCGCAGCACCGACGTCAAGTTCGTCAATGATTTCTGCTCGCTCTACTGCGCATATATCGTCGATACGGAAACAGACCCGTGGATGACGCAGACGCTGAAAGCCCGGCAGCTGCACGACTGGCTCGTCCGGCACTGTGAATACGAGGATAAGAACGGCATCGAGCAAAACAGTGACACGGAGAATTTCGTCTCATCCGCAGTCTTTCTCAGCTGCGCCATGAATGTCCGCGGAAACGGCATCGGTGAAGCTGTCTGCGACGGTTATTCCAAGGCCTACAATATGCTGCTGGCACAGGCCGGCATGGAATGCTACCGCATCGGAACAGCCACGCATTCATGGAACATCGCCAAAATCGACAATCAGTTCTATGAAATTGATGTCACGCATGATGACCCGATCACCTATAACAGCAGCGGCGTCGTTGTCCCTGACAACACCTTCGGAAACATCTATTCAACGCGGTATACGCATTTTCTCAAAAGCCATGCGGATATGAAGGTCGCACACAAGAACAAATACAACAATCCGGAGCTGTGTGATTACAACATTGATCATCATCCGCTGCTCGGCGAAGCCCCCGACAACATCACAGCCCTGATGGCACAATGCACAGTGTCCCTGGCCGACACAAACCAGGACGGAATGCTCGACAATGACTTCGACATGGACGGCACGGCGTTCGGCACGGATTACTGGGAAGATATCCTTGCATATTCGATGCTTTGCGGCCGTTACTTCGGGTATGATGACGATCTGAACGACCACATGCCCGAGGCGCTCTATATCATGCATCAGGAGCATCACGGCGTCTGGGGATAACCCCCATATATCTTTTTCAGGCTGCCTTCCGCCGCGCAGGAAAGGCAGCCTGAATTTTTATTTGCTGAACGGAGGACAGAAACGGAACATTCTGCTGCGGTCAGATCCGCATAGCAGGAGATGACATTCTCCGTATCATCCGGTGCTGCGGCTTGCATATTTCTCAGAAACGTGATATAATCAACATTGTGAATAAAGACACAGAAAAATTTTTTCGGAAAAATGAAACCTTTTTCGTGTCTGCGGTGTATGTTAGGTGAAAGAGCTCTTTTCAACAACAGCAGTTCCGGATCAACGGAGAGAGGACAATATGACCGATTCGCTTTTTACAAAGGCCTATGAGCTGTACAGGAACAATGTCTATGCGGCTGCGTTCAGCTGTGTGCGGAATGCCGCGGATGCGGCAGATCTCCAGCAGGAAACCTTCATGCGGCTGTATA
>JAFZPL010000139.1 GCA_017550355.1 Oscillospiraceae bacterium
GCGGATGCTCGTTTTCGCAGATCCGCCGCGATGCAAAAAGCTACGGCATGTGCATCGGCAGCGAGGGCGGCTTTGATGCGGAGGAGATCGCGCAGCTCACAGCATGCGGCGTGCAGCCGGTGTGGCTCGGCAAGCGGATCCTGCGCTGCGAGACCGCGCCCGTGACCGCGATGTCCATTCTGATGTATCAGACCGGAAATATGGGATGATCCTGCATATTTGAAAATTAGGGGTGCAATATGATCTATACGGATAATGCACAGCCCTCCGGAAAGCGGGGTGACGCGGCATGATCTATGTGATGAGCGATATTCACGGCTGTTACGGCAGCTTTCAGCAGATGCTGGACAAAATCTGCTTCACGGATGAGGATGATCTCTATATCCTCGGCGATTTCATTGACCGCGGTGAAGCACCCATTCCGCTGCTGCTGGACTGCATGGACAGGATCAACGTGTACCCGCTGATCGGAAATCACGAGGCGATCATGCTGCAGTGCGTTGCAGATCTGCCGGATGAGGCGACCTTTGACAATATAACAGAGTATTACACGCCGATGGGCATGGAATTTTTCCAGATCTGGATGGCGAACGGCGGAGAATCGACATGCCGGCAGTTTTTCGCGCTTTCTCCGCAGCGCCGGCAGGAGCTGATCGCCTACATAAGCGAGTTCCGGCTTTACGATGAGCTCACGATGCCGGACGGCAGAAAATTCCTGATGACACACAGCGGCATTGAGGATTTCGATCCGGCAAAGCCCATCGAGGAATACGATCCGGATGCGCTGATCAACGCGAGACCGGAGCAGGGCAATCGCTTTTTTGAAGACAAGACGCTGGTCTTCGGGCATACGCCCACGCTGACCTACCCGCATATGCACGGCAGGGCGGAGGTCATTTTCACGGATACCTATATCAATATCGACTGCGGCGCGGTGTTCCGCGAGGCAGGCGGACGGCTTGCGTGTCTGCGGCTGGACGACAGCGCGGTATTCTACATTTAACGGGAGTTTTGATCAATGGATAAAAGAAAAGCAAAAATCAGAGGCATTGTCGCAGCGTTCTGTGTGATCGCGGCGGCGTTTGGTGTTCGTGCGATCAAAAACAGCATTATCAACGGAAAGACGCCGAAGAATGAAGTAAGTGTTTCTATTGCGGACAGCTACACAAGATACGAGGATGAGGGCAGAAAAACCGTCCTTGTGGTCAAGTATGAGGTCTTCAACGGCACCGATTCGCCGACACCCTATTCGCCGACGTTCAAAGATTATGCACTCCAGGGCGATGTGCAGTGTGAACGCACGCTGACCGGCACCGGACTGCCGACGGAACGTGCCGGATCTCTGAAGCAGGTCGAACCGGGCGAAACGATGTCTTTTTATGTGGAGTATCAGGTCAGCTCCAAAAAGGGCAATGTGCAGCTCTGCATTGACAAGCCGTTCCATCAGGGCGCAGAACGTGAATATCTCCGTATGACGCTTGATCCGAATACAGGAAAAGAAATATGAGCAAACATCATCCGCAGCGCCAGCTCGGCGTGCTGGACATCGCGCATAAATTCCTGCGTGAGCATGTGAAGCCGGGCGATATCTGCATTGATGCGACTGCCGGACGCGGCTTTGATACGAAGCTGCTTTGTGAACTGACCGGCGAGACAGGCAAGGTCATCGCGTTCGATATCCAGCCGGACGCGATCGCATCTACCGAAAAGCTGCTTGCTGAAAACGGGCTGACCGCAGAGCTGCATCTGGAATCGCATGCCAATATGGCGAACTACGCAGCGGCGGGAACGGTTTCCTGTGCTGTGTTCAATTTCGGATGGCTGCCGGGCGGCGACCACGCCGTTTTCACGCATGCGGATTCGAGCATCGCGGCGCTGGATGCAGCGCTTTCGCTGCTGCGCGTGGGCGGTGCACTCTGCCTGTGCATCTATTACGGCGGCGCGAACGGCTATTCCGAACGTGATGCGCTGACAGCCTATCTTGCGGCGCTGGACAGCCGCTTCTACACTGTGCTGGAGATGCGTTTTCCGAACCGCACCGGCGATCCGCCCTTTGCGGTGATCGTGACGAAGGACAGCGAGGTGCAGGCATGATACTGATGATGCTGGAAGCAGAGGAATCGGTCAATATCACGCCGATGCTCACGACATTTTTCTGGAAATTTCTTGTGATATTCGCGGTGGTCACAGGAATCGCGATCCTCACGCCGCGTTTGGCGAAGCGGATCGACGAATTCCGCGCAGCACACGAAAAACCAAAGGAACCGGAGGATCCGCGCATGAAGATGGTGCGCGGGCCGTATGACATGCCGGAACCGGAAGACGAAAAGAAAGAGCAGGAAACAGAAAGCGGGGAATGACCGGCAGATTTCTGTTTTCTGCTTCTTTTGCTTTCAGAATATGCGTTTTGCAGGTGTTTTTTCGCTCCGCATTTTCTGCCAAGATTTGCCGTTTTTCGGCACCTTTTTTGCACGAATCCGCGAAAAAATTGCCCGTGCCGGCGATATCGCTTGACTTTTTTACACATTTGGCGTATACTAGATTCTGTATGGATATCCCGAATATACCGCGTGAAAATCACGCAGAAAGAGAGGCTTCATTTGGACAGAAAACTACCCAGAAGCAAGAACGGTTCGCCGCCCAAAAAGGGCAGACACGGCGTTCCAATCGCGGCAATCGGCAGAAAGATCCTTCCGGCAGAGATGGTAACGGAAAAGCTCGCAAAGAAGCATCCGTCCTCCGCAGCTGCACCCATTCAGCCGAAACCCGCACAGAAAGCAGCGGCGGCAGTGCCTGCACCCCGGCAGAATCCGGGCAGGCAGCCCCGTCATGCAGAAGCGAAGCAGCAGCTTCGCCCGAAGACGCCCGTCCGGATCATTCCGCTGGGCGGTCTCGGTGAGATCGGCAAGAACATGACCGTGATCGAATGCGCAAATGATATGTTCATCATTGACTGCGGCCTTGCGTTTCCGGATGCGGAGATGCTCGGCGTCGACCTCGTGATCCCCGATTTCACC
>JAFZPL010000140.1 GCA_017550355.1 Oscillospiraceae bacterium
ATTGAATGTACGGCACACCCGCATCGCATAGTATTTCTTTAGTTGGTCCGACATACCCATTTCGCAGAGAAGATGAAATTTTACCTAATGTACTCGTTTCCCACTCCGCCGGAATCTCGCCAATCCACTCAATGCCGGAATCCTTCATCGGTCTGTCGCCGCGCACGCCCTTTGTCACAGCCTGCGTGATGACCGCCTGCCGCAGCTTTTTGTATTCCTCGATCGAGGCTTTTGTTTTCTCCGTCACGCTGTCAATCAATGCGCATGGCAGATACGATACCAACCGGCACAAGCAGGCCACATAATATTATGTTCAGGAGTGAAAAGGTCATAGGTGCAGCTTCCAGTTCATTCACTTCATTGATTGGGAGTTTGTCTTCCTCTTTGGATTCACGAATTGCCGCCACAACCGCTGCCTTGATAATACGCTCCAAATCATTTTCGGACAGATTGAATGTTTTTTTCTCTCCCGGCTGGATCATGCCTGTTCACCCCCAAAGAGCGCATTCAGGCTCTCCTGAATATCCGCCTCAATGCCGGAAAGCCGCGCCATGATATCCTCGACCTTTTCCGGCGCCTGATACTCGTAGAAATAGCGCGTCATCGGGATCTCATAACCGACCTTCGTTTTCTTCGTGTCGATCCACGCATCCGGCGCATAGGGCAGCACCTCCCGCGCAAAATAGGCGTCAATGTCCTCGGTCAGCGGCACATTTTCCGTGTCGCGCCGTGCCGCATCCGGCTGAGGCTTGCCCTTTTTCAGAACCGGCTTACCGTCTGCATCCAGCTCCGGACGCTCGACCGTGATCTTGCGGTAGCCGAATTCCTCGCTGGCAAAAATCTTGCTGTGGCAATAGATGCCGTCCTTGTCGCCGTAGATCGTATCGTCGCGGAATTCGCCGTATGCGCGTACGATTAGTTCGCGGCACTGGTCGGTGATGTCATAGCGCTTGAATCCGATCGACTTGCGGCGCTGCTCGCGGCAGTGCGAGGCATCAATGAGCTGCACCTGCCCGACGCGGTGTGCAGGCTTATTCTTGTTCAGCACCCAGATATAGGTGCTGATGCCCGTGTTCATGAACATATCGGTCGAAAGCTGAATGATGCAGTCGAGCCAGTCATTTTCGAGGATATAGCGGCGAATCTCGCTCGGACCGCTGCCCGCATCGCCGGAGAACAGCGGAGAGCCGTTCTGAATGATCGCCATTTTGCCCGTCTGCGAGAGCTTCGCAAGGCCGTTCAGCACAAAGAGCTGCTGTCCGTCGGAGATCTTCGGCAGACCGGGCGCAAAGCGTCCCAGCTCACCCTTTTTCGCCTCCGCTTCGACGGCTTTCTGCTCGCGCTTCCAGTCGATGCCGAACGGCGGATTTGAGATGATGTACTGAAACTGATAGCCGCTGAACTGATCTTCGGAGAGCGTGTCACCGAACCGCATATTGTTCGGATCGCCGCCGCGGATCATCATATCCGCCTTTGCGATTGCGAATGTAGACGGGTTGAACTCCTGCCCGAAGCAGGTGACGTCCATTTCCGAATTGAGATCGTGGATGCGTTCCTCCATGCAGGAGAGCATCTGCGAAGTACCCATCGCCATGTCATAGACCGTGACATTGCCGTTTCTGGAGAGGTCGGCATCGGAGAGCAGAAGGTCGGTCATCATGTAGATGACATCGCGGCTGGTGAAATGCGCTCCGGCTTCCTCACCGAAGGATTCCGAGAACCGCTTGACCAGATCCTCGAAGATGTAGCCGCAGTCCACCGCGCTGATCTTGTCCGGGCCGAGATAGCCCTTCTGTGAGTTGAATTCCTTGATAACGAGATAGAGCGTGTTGCTCTCGACCATGCGCCGGATGATCGCGTCGAAATCGAATTTCGCCAGCACATCCTGCACATTCGCGGAGAATCCGGCAAGATAATCGCGGAAATTCGCTTCGATGTTGTCGGGATCGGCGCAGAGCAGATCGAAGGTGTATTTGCTCGTGTTGTAGAACTGGTAGCCCGATGCCCGCGTCAGGAAGCCGTCAATGACCGCCAAACCTTTCTTGCTCTCGTATTCGGCCAGAACCTTGTCATGCGTCGGCAGCAGGCAGTCGTGGAACCGCTTGACGACCGTCATCGGCAGGATGACAAGGCCGTATTCGTGCGGCTTGAACGGTCCGCGCAGCATATCTGCGACATTCCAGATCATTGTGGCTTTCTCGGCAATGTTCGTGCCGACGATTGTGATTTTATCGTCCATTTGAATTAACGCTCCTTATCATGAAAATGAGATAGTTTCCCGTATATATCCTATCAGATCAGATGTTCAAAAAACCGAGCACTGTCAATGCTGATACAACTTGAAAAGAAAACTACTTACAGCAACATAATTGCACACTATATGGTGATTATACCACAAATTTAAGAAAATGTCAACGAAAACAGGCCGTATTAATGTGCAGATTGCTTAATTCCGGCTGTATGATTATTCGGTTCCTTATTGGCACAGCTGACTCAATGCGGAATGATATACTCTTCATCAAGGAGTTCCTGCAAGGTCTTCCTGAAAAAAGTATAACAAATCACTTCTGGCGGATTGATTGTTTCCTGATCGCGAAATAATCAGCACTCTATCAAAAAAGTGACACACCTGTCAACATTTTCCTCGCTTGAGAAAAAGTGACAGGTGTGTCAACATTTTTCGGTATAGGATTCGGATCATGTATTGTCCGTTTCTGAATCCTGTTCCTTTACTTCTGCTGAGATATAATCGCCCATTTCTCTGTAAATCAAGCCGCTGATAAAAGCATTGACCGACAGACCGTGTTCTTCTGCATATTTGCTGATAAGCGCACGCTCGCCCTTTTTCACGCGCAGCTGAATCTGATCGTATGCCTTCTGCTTGTAGCGCTGTACTGCCTTTTTACTTGTAGCCATTTTGTTCACCTCACAACATCCGTCTTGAGTAGATGTGGGGATTACTCCCCACACCCCTCGCAGAACCGTACTTGCGCTATTAACGCATACGGCTCTTCATTTCATATTAAGTCTTGTCTATAAAACAAACTCACATAGTTTTTCGGCTCCGGCAATTTGAAAGTGTTCAGCAAGCCCTCAAAGAATGCGGTTTTACTGTAACTTTTCTTCTGGCTTCTTCTGTTCAGCCATTTGTATAACAGCCATTCAGTTTGTGTATAGAAGCTTTTAATTGCCTCTG